>NZ_KV824335.1:0-4494 GCF_001816045.1 Kytococcus sp. HMSC28H12 | reverse complement strand
CAGGTGGGCCAGGGCCTCGGCGCGGGTGAGGTCGCGCTCGTGCAGGCGCTCCTGCCAGCCCGATGCGGTGAGCAGCCGGACGCGCAGCCCGGCGCGGGCCGTGGCCTCCACGAGGGTGGCGGCCACCCGGACCGCCCCCTCGAAGGCCGCCGGCCCCGGGCAGTCGCCACCGTCGGAGGCGGGCTCTCCCCACGCGGCGGCCTCGTCGAGCACCACGAGCACCCACGGCACGAGCTCCGTGTCGTCGTGGCGCACCATCAGCTCGCCGGCGCGGGCGGTGCTGCGCCAGTGCACGCGGCGCACGTCGTCGCCCCGGCCGTACTCGCGCACCGCCGTGGCGTCCAGGGAGTCGGAGGTGGGACGGGCGCTGAGGGTCCGTTGGGCAGCGTCCTGCACGAGGCGCCGGACCCGCGTCGCCGGGTAGTCGACCGCCCGCGGCAGCACGTCCACCGCCAGCGCCTCGCCGGACCGGGTGAGCGCCTGGCGGGTCAGGCCGAAGGGGTCGGAGCGGTCGAGCAGGACCGGTCCCAGCTCGAAGCGGCCCCGGGCCCCCGCCCGCAGGTCCACGGTGCGCTGCGTCGCCCGGGGGCCCACCACCATCGTCCCCAGCTCCACCGGCTCGCCCCAGGTGGGGTGCAGCGGCAGGTGCGCCACCACCGGCGGGGACGGCAGGGGAGAGGTGGACCGGGTGGCCACCTGCACCTGCACCGCGTCACCCGCCCGCGGTGCCGCCGGCTCGGTCGACAGGTCGGAGTGGGTGGTCCGGGCCGCGCCCAGCCCGAGCAGCCAGGTGAGCAGCGGCAGCACCACCAGCAGCACGCCGAGGCGGCTGAGGTCGCCCAGGGCGAAGTACTGCCCCGTGCCCACCAGCACGAGGCCCGAGAACACCAGCACCCACCCGCGCAGGGTGAACCCGGGCAGGCGGCGGGAGGACACGGAGGCCATCAGGGGGCGACCGGGATCACGCGGTGCGGTGCACGGGCACCTGGGCGAGCACCTGACGGACCACGTCCCGGGCGTCCACGTCGTGCTCCACGATGAGGCGGTGCGGCAGGGTCCACGGGGCCACGCGCTGCACGTCGTCCGGGGTCACGGCCTCGCGCCCCTGAAGGGCCGCGTGGGCGGCCGCGGTGCGCAGCAGGTGCAGCGAGGAGCGCGGGGAGGCGCCGAGCACCACGTCGGGGGTGCTGCGGGTGGCGTGCACCAGGTCCACCACGTAACCGCGCAGGGCGGCTGAGGCGTGCACGCGCCGCGCGGCGGCCACGAGCGACTGCAGGTCGGCCACGCTCATCACCGGGCGCAGCCGCGCCAGCGGGTCGTCGCCGACCTGCTCGTCCAGCATCGCGATCTCGGCCTCCCGCGAGGGGTAGCCCAGGGAGGTCTCGCACGCGAAGCGGTCGCGCTGGGCCTCCGGCAGGGCGTAGGTGCCCTCCATCTCCACCGGGTTCTGCGTGGCCATCACGAGGAAGGGCTCGGGCAGCGGGCGGGTGGCCCCGTCGACGGTCACGGTGTGCTCGGCCATCGCCTCCAGGAGGGCCGACTGGGTCTTGGGCGAGGCGCGGTTGATCTCGTCGGCGATGACGACGTTGGCGAAGACGGGCCCGGGGTGGAACTGGAACTCGCCCCGGTCGGCGTGCCAGACGCTCACGCCGGTGACGTCGCCGGGCAACAGGTCGGGCGTGAACTGGATGCGGCCCACGGTGCCGCCGCTGGCGGTGGCCAGGGCGCGGGCGAGGGTGGTCTTGCCGACGCCGGGCACGTCGTGGAGCAGCAGGTGCCCCCCGGACAGCAGGGTCACCAGGACGGTGTCGAGCACCTCGTCGTCGAGGTGGACCACCGAGGAGACGGCGCGGCGCAGGGCCTCGGCGCCGGAGCGCACGTCGGCGGCCGAGCGGGGCGGGATGTGGGTCGACATGCGCACATGGTGCCGTACGGGCGCGCGCTGGGGGGTGCTCCACACCTCCTCCACTTTCCTCCACCACCGCGCTCCACGGGGCAGGATCTGGCCTGTTCTCGTGGGGGTGTGGCGCGGGGGTCGAGGCTGGACGCGCCGGGGTGCCCGTGGGTCCGGCGCGTGGATTTCGCACTATGTCGCCGATGTCGTGGGGCGGGGGGGGGAGGGGGGGGGCGGAGGGGGTCCGTGGTGGAGCAAAGTGGAGTACGCTGGAGGTGCCCATTGATGACGCCGTCGTGACCGGCGACCGAGCGCGCCTGACCAGGAGACGAGGTGAGCCGTCCATGTTCCTCGGGACGTACACGCCTCGCCTCGACGAGAAGGGCCGGCTCTTCCTGCCGGCCAAGTACCGGGACAAGCTCGCCCACGGCCTGGTGGTCACGCGCGGGCAGGAGCGGTGCCTCTACGTCTTCCCGATGGCGGAGTTCGAGCGGCTGGCCACGGCCATGCAGTCCACCCCGGTGAGCAGCAAGGCCGTCCGCGACTTCCAGCGCGTGTTCCTCTCGGGTGCCTCCGACGAGGTGCCCGACAAGCAGGGGCGCGTGGTCATCCCGCCGGCGCTGCGTGAGTACGCGGGGCTCTCCCGCGACTGCACGGTCATCGGGACGGGCAACCGGGCCGAGATCTGGGACACCGCGGCCTGGGAGGAGTACCTGGAGAAGACCGAGCAGGCCTTCTCCGAGCAGTCCGAGGAGGTGGTGCCCGGTCTGCTGTGACGTCCTGCCGCGCCGGCCCCTGCCGCGCCGCCCCCGGCACACCTTCCCCGGTGCCGGGAGCAGCCGGCCGGGACCAGCTCGGCAGGGCCCACCGCGCACCACCTGCCCCACACCGCCCCACCGGACCGACCGACCGCCACGACCCCGCCGCATCACCCCGCACCACCCGACCAGCACCGCCCCACCGGGGAGGAGGACCGATGACCGCCGAGAAGCCCACGCACACCCGCCACGTGCCGGTGATGCTGCCGCGCATCCTCGACCTCCTGGCCCCGGCCCTGGAGGCGGCGGACCGGCCGGTGCACCTCGACGGGACGCTCGGCATGGGTGGCCACGCCGAGGCGGTGCTGGAGCGCTTCGAGCACGTGCGGGTCGTCGGCATCGACCGCGACCCGCAGGCCATCGCGCTGGCCTCCGAGCGCCTGGCCCGCTTCGGCGACCGCTTCGTGGCCCACCACGGCACCTACGACGAGGTGCCCGAGGCCCTGGCCCTGCACGGCGTGGACGCGGCCGAATCGATGCTCTTCGACCTCGGGGTGTCCTCCCTGCAGCTCGACGAGGTGGACCGCGGGTTCTCCTACGCCCGCAACGCCCCGTTGGACATGCGCATGAACCCCACCGTGGGCGCCTCGGCCGCCGACGTGCTCAACACCTACGAGCACGGGGAGCTGGCCCGTGTGCTCAAGGAGTACGGCGAGGAGCGCTTCGCCGGCAGGGTCGCCAGCGCCGTGCTCCGGGAGCGCGAGGTGGAGCCGTTCACCGACTCCGCCCGTCTCGTGGAGCTGCTGGAGCGCACCGTGCCGGCCGCCTCCCAGCGCACCGGGGGGCACCCGGCCAAGCGCACCTTCCAGGCCCTGCGCATCGAGGTGAACAGCGAGTTGTCCATCTGGGCCACCACCGTGCACCGCGCGCTGGACCACCTGGCCGTGGGGGGTCGCCTGGCGGTGCTCTCCTACCACTCGCTGGAGGACCGTCTCACCAAGCAGGCCCTTGCCGCCGGGGCCACCTCCAGCGCGCCGCCCGACCTGCCCGTGGAGCTGCCCGAGCATGCGCCCTGGCTGCGCCTGGTGACCCGTGGCGCCGAGCAGCCCGACGAGGCCGAGCGCGCCGCCAACCGCCGTTCCAGCTCCGCCCGCCTGCGCGTGGCAGAGCGCACCCGTACCGCCGACCGCCCGTCCCGGAGGGAGAACCGATGACCACCGCACCGTGGAGCGGCCCCCGAGGCCTGCGAGGACGGTCCCTGCCCGGCACCGACGCGCTGCGTCCCGCCGCGTGGGGTCGCGCCGTCGGGGCCGCCGCGGGTACGGGTGTGCGGACCGCGCGGGGCTACGTCACCTCCTGCTCGCGCAAGGTCTTTGCCGTGCTCTGCGCCGTCCTCGTGCTGCTGGCGATGGTGGCCGCGCTGCTGCTCAACACCGCCCGCGGGGCCGGGGCCTTCCAGCTGGCTGAGGCCGAGAGCTCGCAGCGACAGGCCGCCGAGACCCGCCTGGCCCTCGAGGCGCAGGTGGACGAGATGAACTCCCCGGAGCAGGTCTCGCGCCGCGCCGAGGACCTGGGCATGGTGCCGGCTGGCACGATGGGGTACGTCGACCCGGCCTCCGGGAGCGTCGTCGGCGAGGCCGAGGTGGCCGAGGCCGCACCCACGAAGGAGGACGCCTCGAAGGACTCCGCCAAGGGCAAGGACCCGGCCCGCGGCGAGGGGGCCGGCAAGGACTCCGAGGACGAGGGCGCCGCCCGGGGCAAGGGCCCGAAGGACGCGGCGAAGCCCTCGTCGAAGACCGCGGACCGCCACTGACCACCCCGGAGGGAGCACGGATGGCCACC
>NZ_KV824334.1:0-2814 GCF_001816045.1 Kytococcus sp. HMSC28H12 | reverse complement strand
GGGCCGACGGGACGCTGGACGAGGACGTGGCCGCCCGCAGCCTGGAGCAGTACGACCGCTTCTACGCCGACCTGGCCGAGCGCCTCGACGAGCTGGCCGCCCGCGGGCCGTTCGTGGTGTACGACGTGCACTCCTACAACCACCGCCGCAACGGCGCCGACGCCGAGCCCGAGCCGGTGGAGGAGAACCCCCAGGTGAACCTCGGCACCGGCACCGTGGACGCCCACTGGCGCCCGGTGGTGGACGCCTTCACCCGGTCCCTGGGGTCCCAGGAGGTGGACGGCGAGCGCATCGACGTGCGGGAGAACGTGAAGTTCGAGGGCCGCGCCCTGGCGTGGTTCGTGCACGAGCGCTACCCCTCGACCGGCCTGTGCCTGGCGCTGGAGTTCAAGAAGCTCTACATGGACGAGTGGACCGGCCGGCCGGACGACGCCCACGTGGAGCAGCTGCAGCGTGCACTCACGGCCACCCACGAGCCGGTGCTGGCCGCCCTGCGCGAGGTGGGCACCCGATGAGCGGGGCCCCGCAGGACCCGTCCAGCACCGACTCCACCGCCCTCGAGGGGTCCTCCGAGGAGGCCACCTGGGACCCGGCCGACCTGGCCGTGGACCACACGCTGGCCATGCTCTCGGACTCCCTGCGCTTCCTGCTGGACGTCACCCCGGAGAACGCCGAGGAGCAGAAGAAGCGCTTCCTCGACGGTGAGGTCGCCGAGCCGGAGTTCACCTACCGCGAGCTGGACGCCGACCCGGACGTGGTCTCCGCGCAGATCGCCCAGGTGCCGGTGGACGAGGTCACCGACCCCACGCTGGCCGAGCTGCTGCGCCACAAGCGGCGCGAGATGCAGCTGCAGCTGGACATGCTGCGCTGCCGCGGCTCACAGACCTTCCGCGAGATGTCCGTGGAGCTCTACGGCGCGGTCTCCACCGAGCTGCGCGACGCCGCTCGCCGCATCGTGGCCGGGCTGGACGTGCCCGGCTCTCCCCGCTCGATGGTGGACGCCGAGGACTTCCTCGAGGCAGCGCAGGACGAGATCGCCCGCTACCGCGAGGTGGACCCGGACGTGAGCATCCACGCCGAGGTGCGCAGCGACACCTCGGGCGTGCTGGTGGAGGGCGACACCCTCCTCATCAGCGAGGCCGCGAGCGTGCCCACCAACCGCGTGGACGCCCTCATCCACCACGAGGTGGGCACCCACCTGGTGACCCAGGTGAACGGCTCCGGGCAGCCCATGAAGACCCTCGGGTCCGGCCTGGCCGGGTACGACGAGACGCAGGAGGGGCTGGCCGTGCTCGGCGAGATCGCCGTCGGCGGGCTGACCCCCTTCCGGCTGCGCCAGCTGGCCGTGCGCGTGCTCACCGTGGACCGGATGCTCGAGGGCGCCGGCTTCGCCGAGGCCTTCGGCGCCCTGGTGGACGAGGGCGTGCCGAGGCGCTCGGCGTACACCACCACCATGCGCGTCTACCGCTCCGGTGGGCTCACCAAGGACGCCGTGTACCTGCGCGGCCTGCTCGACCTGCTCGAGCACCTGCGCACCGGCGGCCGCCTGGACACCCTGTTCCTGGGCAAGTTCGCCCTGTCGGACCTGCCGCTGGTGCAGGACCTCGATGCGCGCGGCCTGCTGCGGCCGGCCCGCATCACCTCCAACTGGCTGCTCGACGCCGGCGCGACCGAGCGTCTGCAGGCGGCCGTGAAGACCACCGACCTGTCCACCCTGACCCAGGAGATGACATGAAGATCGCGTTCGTCGTCAACGACGTCATGACCGAGAAGCACGTCTACACCACCACCCGCCTGGCCATGGCCGCCACCAACCGCGACCACGAGGTGGTGCTGCTGGGCATGGGCGACTTCGGGTACGAGCCCGACGGCACCCTGATGGCCCGCGGCCGCAGCGCCAAGGACAAGAACTACCGCTCCCTGGAGCGCTACCTCGAGGACGTGCAGAAGCCCGAGAGCGAGGAGCAGTTCGCCGTCTCCGAGTTCGACGTGGTGATGCTGCGCGCCGACCCCGCCGACGAGGGCGAGGGCAGCGCCTGGGCCAACAACGCCGGCATCGCCTTCGGCGAGCTCATGGCCGCCCAGGGCGTGCTGGTGGTGAACGACCCCAGCGCCCTGAGCAAGGCCCTGAGCAAGGCCTACTTCCAGCAGTTCCCCGAGCGGGTGCGCCCCCGCACGCTCATCTCCCGCGACGAGAAGCGCATCGAGGAGTTCGTCCAGGAGCTGGGCGGCAAGGCCGTGCTCAAGCCGCTGCAGGGCTCCGGCGGGTCCGGCGTGTTCCTGGTGAACGAGGACGAGGCCCCCAATCTCAACCAGATCATCGAGGCGATCGCCCGCGACGGCTACGTGGTGGCCCAGGAGTTCCTGCCGGAGGCCAAGGACGGCGACGTGCGGATGTTCCTCATGAACGGCCAGCCGCTCACGGTGGACGGCAAGGTGGCCGCCTTCCGCCGCCGCAGCGGAAGCGACGACATCCGCTCCAACATGTCCGCCGGCGGCTCCGCCGAGAAGGTGGAGGTCACCAACGGCATGCTCGAGCTGGTGGAGGCCGTGCGGCCCAAGCTGGTGGCCGACGGCATGTTCCTGGTGGGCCTGGACATCGTGGGCGACAAGCTCATGGAGGTCAACGTGTTCAGCCCCGGCGGCCTCGGCTCCTGCCAGGCGCTGTACGAGGTGGACTTCGCCCCGGCCGTCATCGAGAACCTGGAGCACAAGGTGACGATGCACGAGCACTACGGCCGGCAGCTGCGCAACGCGGCGCTCGCCACGCTCTGACACCCACCGACCGGTGCGGGCGCGGAGGACTCCGCGCCC
>NZ_KV824333.1:0-38848 GCF_001816045.1 Kytococcus sp. HMSC28H12 | reverse complement strand
GACGAACGACGACTCAACGAGGGGAGGGGGGGCGGGTCTCCCTCTCCGGGATGACGGATGTCACGCGATGCCGTCCTGCGGTTCACCCGCCTCCACCCCAGGGCGGTGATGGAATGGGTCCACCCAACGATCCAACGGCCCGGACGGACCGGGCCCCACCCACCAGGAGGTGACATGAGCACTGCCCTGCAGACGGACGGCCCCACGCCGCAGCCCACGGGCCGCGGTGCCGCCGGCGACGCCCGCGGCGCCCGCGTGGAGGTCCGCAACCTCTCCAAGCACTACGGCAGCTTCAAGGCCGTGGACGACCTGAGCTTCACCGTCGAGCCCGGCCGCATCACCGGCTTCCTCGGCCCCAACGGCGCCGGCAAGACGACCACCCTGCGCATGCTGCTCGGCCTGATCAGCAAGACCTCGGGCACCGCGACCATCGACGGCCACGACTACAAGGACCTGGCGCGCCCGCTGCACACGGTGGGTGCCGCCCTCGAGGCCACCGGTTTCCACCCCGCCCGTTCCGGCCGCAACCACCTGCGCACCATCGCCGCCACCCACGGCATCCCGGACTCCCGGGTGGACGAGATCATCGAGCTCGTCGGCATCCCGGCGGCCAGCCGCAAGAAGGTGGGCGGCTACTCCATGGGCATGCGTCAGCGCCTTGGCCTCGGCGTCACCCTGCTGGGAGACCCCAAGGTGCTCGTCATGGACGAGCCGGCCAACGGCCTGGACCCGCAGGGCATCCGCTGGCTCCGCGACTTCCTGCGTCACATGGCCCACGAGCAGGGCAAGACGGTGCTCATCAGCTCGCACATGCTCAGCGAGGTGCAGCAGACGGTGGACGACGTGGTCATCATCGCCAACGGGCGCATGGTCACCTCCGGGTCCCTCGCGAGCCTGGACACCGACTCCGGCACCCACGTGGTCACCCGCGATGCCGAGGCGCTCGCCCGGGTGCTGGCCGAGCGGGGCGTGCGTGCGACCGTCACCGGCCCCACCACCCTGGACGTGGAGTCGGGCGACGCCGTCCTCATCGGTGACACCGCGCTCGCCGCGGGCCAGCCCATCCACGGACTGTCCGCCGCCAGCAGCAGCCTGGAGGACATGTTCGTGAAGCTCACCGACCAGCACGGCAACCGGAACACGGAGGTCTGACATGGGAACCATCAACTCCGAGCTCCGCAAGGTCTTCACCCTGAAGTGGTGGTGGGTCCTGTGCCTGATCCTGGCGGTCGTCGCCGCCGGGATCGTGGCGCTGAACGCCTGGCAGTACGACTCCCTCCTGAGCGATCCTGCTCTGGAGGAGGCGCGCAACTCCGGGCAGATCCCGGGTCTCGACGACCCGCGCACCATGATCGAGAGCGTCTACCGCTCCCCTCTGATGTTCGGCTACCTGCTGGCCTTCACCGGCGGCGCTCTGGTGGCCGGCAACGAGACCGCCCACAAGACGTGGACCGCCACCTTCACCGCCGTCCCGCGCCGCTGGTCGGTGCTCGGTGGAAAGGTGGTCGCCGCCATCGTCGTCGCGCTCCTGACCGGTCTCACCCACCTCGTGGTGGCCGTCGGGTTCGGCGCGGCGCTGACGGGGGTCTTCGACGCCCTCGAGCCCTTCCCGGAGCCGGCCCAGCTCGCCGTGACACTCGGCACCTTCGTGGTGGCGCACGTCCTCTGGGCGCTGCTCGGCCTGGGGCTGGCACTCCTCACCAACAGCACGCTGGCGACGGTGATCATCGGTTTTGTGGCCACCCTCATCGGCGACAACGTGATCGCCGGACTCGCCTTCGCCTTCGACTGGGTGGGTGACGTCGCGCGCTACCTGCCGGGCCCGGTCACCGGTGCGCTGACGCGCAGCGATGCCGGCGGCGTGTGGGATCCGCTGGAGCCGTGGGCCGGCGGGTTGGCGCTCGCGGCCTACGCCGCCGTGGCACTCCTGCTGGGTGGTCTCCGCCGCGCACGCAAGGACGTCGACTGACACCACCCTTCGGCGGCTGCCCATGAGCCGCACGACACCGCCTCGGGCGGGTGGACGACCCTCGTGGTCGCCACCCGCCCGAGGCGCGCCCGGGACGTGCTCCAGACCACGCGGCCCGCCTTCACCCCGCGTCGGGGCCACGCATTAGGCTGGTGCCCAGCAGTGCCGTGCGCGGTGCCCTGATCCCGGGTGCCGGACGGCGTTCGTGACCTCGAGTGCAGGGAAGAAGGCGCATCCACCGTGGCCCAGAACCACTCCTCCGACGCCCAGGCCACCTTTGGGGCCAACGACTGGCTCGTGGAGGACATGTACGACCAGTGGCGTGAGGATCCTGACTCGGTGGGCACCGAGTGGCAGGAGCTCTTCGCCACCTGGAGCCCCGAGGGCGGCGACGCCCCGCAGGCTGGTTCCGCCACGAAGAAGTCCTCCCCGAAGGCCACCGGCAGCGACTCCGCCCCGGCCGAGCAGGCCAAGGAGCGCGCGCGGGCCGAGAAGGCTGGCAAGGACGCGACCGGCGAGAAGCCGGTCGACCCGGTGAAGGCCGCGGCCGCCGACCCGACCTCCGACGAGGCCCCCGAGCGTCCGGCCAAGGTGCGCCGCGCTCCGGCCGAGAAGGTCGTCCCGTCGCAGAAGCGCTCGACCGTGCTGCGCGAGGACACCGCGCCGGCCGAGGGCCTCATCCCGCCGCGCCGCCGCCCGCTGAGCCGCGACATGCCCGGCCCGCGTGACGTGCAGGGCGAGGTCGAGGCGAAGACCGAGAAGATCAAGGGCACCGCGGCCGCCATCGTCAAGGCGATGGACGCCTCCCGCGAGGTGCCCACGGCCACCTCCGTGCGCGCCGTGCCCGCGAAGGCCCTGATCGACAACCGCATCGTCATCAACGGCCACCTGGCCCGCAACCGCGGTGGAAAGATCAGCTTCACCCACCTCATCGGGTACGCCCTGGTCAAGGCCGTGCGCGCGATGCCGGACATGAACTTCCTGTACGGCACGGACGAGAAGGGCAAGCCCACCGTCACCGACCCGGGCACCCTCAACCTCGGCATCGCCATCGACATGAAGAAGCCGGACGGCAGCCGCACGCTGCTCGTGCCGAGCATCAAGAACGCCGACCAGATGGACTTCACCCAGTTCTGGTTCGCCTACGACGCGATGGTGGCCAAGGCCCGCGACAACAAGCTCGACGTCAGCGACCTCACCGGCACCACGATGTCTCTGACCAACCCCGGCGGCATCGGCACCAACCACTCCGTGCCGCGCCTCATGTCCGGCCAGTCGGCCATCATCGGCGTGGGCTCGCTGGACTACCCGGCCGAGTTCCAGGGCATGGCCCCCGAGCGCATCGCCAAGGACGCCGTCAGCAAGATCCTCACGCTGACCTCCACCTACGACCACCGCGTCATCCAGGGTGCGGCCTCCGGCGAGTTCCTCAAGCTGGTGCACGGCTACCTGCTGGGCGAGGAGGGTTTCTACGACGAGATCTTCCAGTCCCTGCGCATCCCCTACGAGCCGGTGCGCTGGACCCCGGACATCGCCGCGGTGCACGAGGACGACCTCTCCAAGGACGCCCGCGTGCAGGCGCTCATCCAGGCCTACCGGGAGCGCGGCCACCTCATGGCCGACACCGACCCGCTGGAGTACACCCTGCGGCGCCACCCCGACCTGGACATCAACACCCACGGCCTGACCCTGTGGGACCTGGACCGCACCTTCGCCACCAACGGCTTCGGCGGCTCCGCCCGCCTGCCGCTGCGCGACATCCTGGGCATCCTGCGCGACTCCTACTGCCGCACCATCGGCGTGGAGTACATGTACATCTCCGACCCGGTGCAGCGCCGCTGGATGCAGGAGCAGCTGGAGCAGCCGTTCGAGAAGCCGGACCGCGAGGAGCAGCTCAACCTGCTGGGCCGCCTGAACGCCGCCGAGGCCTTCGAGACCTTCCTGCAGACCAAGTTCGTGGGCCAGAAGCGCTTCAGCCTCGAGGGTGGCGAGTCCGTCATCGCGATGCTGGACATCATCCTGCGCGACGCCGCCGTGAACGGCCTCTCCGAGGTGTGCATCGGCATGCCGCACCGTGGCCGCCTCAACGTGCTGGCCAACATCGCCGGCAAGTCCTACGCCCAGATCTTCCGCGAGTTCGAGGGCGAGTCCGGCTCGGCCCACGGCTCGGGCGACGTGAAGTACCACCTGGGCACCTCGGGCACCTACAGCGACGACGAGGGCAACGAGGTGGGCGTCTACCTGGCCGCCAACCCCTCGCACCTGGAGGCCGTGAACCCGGTGCTCGAGGGCATCGCCCGCGCCAAGCAGGACCGCGTGGCCACGCAGGACGGCGAGTACCCGGTGCTGCCGATCCTGCTGCACGGTGACGCGGCCTACGCGGGCCAGGGCGTCGTGGCCGAGACCCTGCAGATGAGCGGCCTGGCCGGCTACAAGACCGGCGGCACCATCCACATCGTGGTCAACAACCAGGTGGGCTTCACCACCTCGCCGCTGGAGGGCCGCACCGCGCGCTACTCCACCGACGTGGCCAAGATGATCGAGGCGCCGGTGTTCCACGTGAACGGCGACGACCCCGAGGCCTGCGCCCGCGTGGCCGAGCTGGCCTTCGCCTACCGCGAGGCCTTCCACAAGGACGTCGTGGTGGACCTGGTCTGCTACCGCCGCCGTGGTCACAACGAGGGCGACGACCCCTCGATGACGCAGCCGCAGATGTACAACCTGGTGAACAACAAGCGCTCCGTGCGCAAGATCTACCAGGACTCCCTGCTGGGCCGTGGCGACATCTCCGAGGACGACGCCAAGGCGATGCTGCAGGACTACCAGCAGAAGCTGGAGTCGGTCTTCACCGAGACCAAGCAGGCCCTCAAGGAGAACGCGGCCAACGGCAACGCCGGCCAGAAGGACCAGGAGCAGGTGGAGCACGGGTGGGACTCCCCCCTCGACACCTCCATCGAGCCGGAGCTGCTGAAGCGGCTCGGCGAGGTCTTCTCCGACGTGCCCGAGGGCTTCACCGTGCACCCCAAGCTCGGCAAGCTGCTCGAGCGCCGCACCGCGATGACCACCGAGGGCGACATCGACTGGGGCATGGGCGAGTTGCTCGCCTTCGGTGCCACGCTGGCCGGTGGCCGTGACGTGCGCATGTCCGGCCAGGACGTCCGCCGCGGCACGTTCACCCAGCGCCACGCCGTGATGGTGGACAACGTGACCGCCGACGAGTGGACCCCGCTGCGTCATATCAGCGAGGACCAGGGTCGTTTCGACGTCTACGACTCGCTCCTGAGCGAGTACGCGGTGCTCGGCTTCGAGTACGGCTACGCGGTGGAGGACGACGAGGCCCTCGTGCTCTGGGAGGCCCAGTTCGGCGACTTCGTCGACGGCGCCCAGACGATCATCGACGAGTTCATCGCCTCCTCGGAGCAGAAGTGGAACCAGCGCTCCCGCGTGGTGCTGCTGCTGCCGCACGGCTACGAGGGCCAGGGCCCGGACCACTCCTCGGCCCGCATCGAGCGCTTCCTGACGCTGGTGGCCGAGAACAACATGACCGTGGCCTACCCGTCCACGCCGGCCAACCACTTCCACCTGCTGCGCAAGCAGGCCGAGAGCGAGCCCGGCCGCCCGCTGGTGGTGTTCACGCCCAAGCAGCTGCTGCGCGTGAAGGCCGCCGTGAGCCCGGTGAAGGACTTCACCGAGGGCCGGTTCCAGCCGGTGCTCGGTGACCCGGCCCAGCCGGACGCCCAGGCCGTCAAGCGGGTGCTGGTGTGCTCCAGCCGCGTGTTCTACGACCTGGCCGCCGAGCGCGACAAGCGTGGCGCGAAGGACGTGGCCATCGTGCGCGTGGAGCAGCTCGCCCCGCTGCCGGCCGAGGAGCTGGCGCAGGAGCTGGCGCAGTACCCCGACGCCGAGCTGGTGTGGGTGCAGGACGAGCCGTTCAACCAGGGCGCGTGGCCGTACATGAAGGTCAACCTGCCGGGCGCCCTCGCGGAGCACGGTGAGGAGCGCGAGATCCGCCCGGTGGCCCGTCCGGCCTCGGCCTCCCCGGCCACCGGCGTGGGCTCCAAGCACAAGAACGAGCAGGCGGACCTGATCCGCCGCGCTTTCGAGGAGTGAGCCCCGTGGACGCCTTCCGCGAGCGCTACCACCGCGAGCTGGCCCTCTCGCTGGACATCACCGACGACGTGGTGGACGGCGAGGACCAGTTGCCCACCGGCTGGCACCTGCGCAAGCCGGTCTCGGCCGAGACGCCGGCCATGACCCGGCTGCTCGCCGCTCACCAGGAGGCGGTGCTGGGCAAGGCCAGCACCGCCTGGGTGGACGTCGACGACCGCGTCCTGGGCCGTGGTGCGGAGTTCCGCTTCCACCGCATCGCCCAGGACGCCGAGGGCGAGGTGCGGGGCTGGGTCAACGTCCACGACCGCGCCGTGCACCGCGTGATGCTCGACGTCTACCTCGACCCCCGGCTCGTGGCCGGGGAGGTCGAGGGCGTGGACCCGGTACAGGTCTGGAAGGCCCTGTTCGCCTGGGGCCGCGCGGCGGCGATCCGCATCGCGTGGCGCCGCGGCGTGCAGGAGACGACGCTGGACGCCAGCCCCTACGAGGCGGACACGTTCACCCGTGAGCGCCTCGCCGAGGTGGGCTTCGAGCACACGCGCACGTGGTGGCAGATGCGTCGCCCGGTGGACCCCTCGGAGGCCGACGTGGAGACGCTCGGTGCGCCGAAGGACGGGCTGGTCATCCGCATGGTCGACCAGAACACCTCGGGCCGCCTGCCCAACGAGGACGACCTGCGCCAGGTGCACCAGACGCTGGAGGACTCCTTCCGCGACCACTTCAACAGCCAGCCCGAGCCCTTCCTGGAGTTCGTGAGCCGGCTGCGTGAGGACCGCGCCCACCGGTGGGACCACTGGTGGATCGCCGAGCTCGAGGAGGACGGCACCCCCGCCGGGGCCGTCATCGCCGCCGCGGTGCTCGACGACGGGCCGCTCGACGAGCAGTTGCGCCGCGCCGAGGAGGGCCTCCAGCAGGCCGTCCCGGAGGCGGTGGGCAGCTACGTGGAGTACCTCGGCGTGACGCGCGCCGCCCGCGGCCGCGGCGCGGCCAAGGGCCTCCTGCACGCCGTGATCCGCGACGCCGCCGAGCGCGGGCGCCAGTTCGTGGACCTGGAGGTCGACGCGAGCTCCCCCACCAACGCACACGAGATCTACTCGGCCATGGGGTGGCGCACCAAGTACTCCACCGACACCTGGCACGCCACCCTGCAGGTCCCGCAGGGCTGAGAGGCGTCGACACCACGGTCCGGCGCACGCGATGATGTGCGCCGGACCGGTAGGTTCCCCCACGCACCCACCCACGAATCCCAAGGAGCCGGCGTGACCGACACCCGCCCCACCTATCCCAGTGACAGCACCCGCCCCACCTTCGACAGCAAGCAGCAGTTCCAGGTGAGCGAGGGCCAGCGGCGCATCGGGCTGTGCTTCGTGGGCGACGGGTCGGTGGCCGGCTACGGCGACGAGCGGGCCCTGGGCTGGGTCGGCCGCGTGATGGCCCGCACCCCCCTGGAGCACGTGGACCTGGCCGCCTACAACCTGGGCGTCGTGGGTGCCACCTCCGCCCACCTCCTGGTCCGTTGGCGCACCGAGTGCGACCCGCGCTGGGAGCAGCGCAACGAGCGCCGTCTGGTCATCGGCGTCGGTGCCGGGGACCCGGAGGCCGCGCTGACCACCGCCCGCTCGCGCCTCAACGTGGCCAACATGCTCGACGACGCGGCCACGCACGGCATCGCCACCTTTGTGGTGTCCCCCACCCCGGTGGTGGACGCGGTGGCCAACGAGAAGCTGCGCGCCATCGTGGACGCGCAGGCCGACGTGTGCGCCCGCCGTGGCGTGCCGTTCGTGGACTGCTTCACCCCGCTGCTGGGCCACCAGCAGTGGGAGGCCGAGATGCTCGCCGGCGACGGCCGCAACCCCGGCCGCACCGGCTACGGCCTGCTCGCCTGGCTCGTGCTCAACGGTGGCTGGCACCGCTGGATGCGTCTGGGCGAGTGAGTCCCCGCATCGGCCTGGCGCGTGTCTCCGGCCGCTCGATGGAGCCGGTCCTCCGGGAGGGGGACCGGCTCCTCGTGCTCCACGGGGCGCGACCCCGCCCCGGCCGGCTCGTGGTCGCCCAGCTCCCGCCCGGCCCGGCCGGCCCCCGCCCGATGGGGGTGAAGCGCGCCACCCACCGCCGAGTGGTGGACGGCGACGTCCGCTGGTGGCTCGCCAGCGACAACCCGGGTGCCGGGACGGACTCGCGCACCTTCGGCCCGGTCGCGGCCGGTGCGGTGGTGGCCGTCGTCCTGGCCCGCCTCCCCCGACGGCGCCGTCCCGCCTCACACCGCCGACGGAGGGCCTGAGCCGGTTCCGCCGGTTACGCTGGGGCCCCCTCTGTGGTGGATCGGCCCCGATGGTCGGACCGCACCGCCGGAGGACCCGTGACGTCCCCTCCACCCCCACGAGCAGGAGCAGACCCGTGCAGCAGGACACCACCGACGCCGCCCGCCGCGACCCCCGCGCCGAGGTGGTGGAGGACTCCCGCCCCTGGGGTCGGTTCGAGCAGTTCACCCACAACGAGCAGTCCACGGTGAAGCTCATCACCGTGCTGCCGGGCCAGCGGCTCTCGCTGCAGGTGCACGAGCACCGCGACGAGCTCTGGGTGGTGACCCACGGCCCCGTGACCGCGCAGGTGGGCGACGAGACCGCCACGGTGGAGGCCGGCGGCCGCGTCTGGATCCCCCGCGGCGCCACCCACCGCCTGGGCAACCCGGGCACGCAGGACGCACAGGTGCTCGAGGTGGCCTTCGGCACCTTCGACGAGGGCGACATCGAGCGCCTGGAGGACGACTACTCCCGCGGCTGAGGCCGCCTCCCTTCCCGCCCTCGCCGCCGCCGGCGGGGATTCGTCATGTGACGTACGCCGTGGTCCACGTCGTAGGTCACCCCACCACCCGTCGGCTATGTTCGGGGTGGTCCCCATGGGGACCACCCACCACCGACGAGAGGGAGACCGTGCCGAACGATTTGCGCCGTGACCAGACGACCCGGGACCGCGCGGTCCGGCTGACGTGGGCCGGGATCGACGCACTGGTCTGGTTCGTGGCCATCTGGGCCGCCACCGCGCTGCGCTTCGACTTCTCGATCGGTGACGCCTACGTGCTGGGAACCCTCGGCATGGCCGTACTGGCCGCCCTGGTCCACACCGCCTTCGGGCTCTTCGTGGGCCCCTACGCGGTGGGCCACCAGCGGGGCTCGTTCGAGGAGGTCGCCGACCTCGGCCGCGTCACCCTCATCACCATGGCGGTCCTCCTCGTCATCGAGATCGTCACCCCGGGCGTGGGCGTCCCCCGCAGCGTCCCGCTCATCGCGGGACTCGTGGCTCTGGCCGGCATGCTCGCCGCCCGCTTCGTGCTGCGTGCGCGGACCACGCGCCAGGCCGCATCCGCCGACCGCGAGCACCGGGCCCTGATCTTCGGCGCCGGCTCCGCCGGCCGGCAGCTGGTCCGGTCGATCGTCGAGGACCCCAAGGCCGCCTACACGCCCGTCGGCTTCGTGGACGATGCCCCGAGCAAGGCGAAGCTCCGGATCGACGGCGTGCGCGTCCGCGGCACGCGGCGGGACATCAAGGCCCTCGCCGAGAAGTACGACGCCACGCACCTCATCGTCGCCCTGCCGAATGCCGAGTCCGGGCTCCTCCGCACGCTCACGGAGCTGGGCGACGAGGCCGGTCTGCGCACGATGGTGCTGCCCCCGGTGGCCAGCATCGCCGACGGGCGCCCGCAGGTCTCCGACCTGCGCGACATCAACCTCGCCGACCTGCTGGGCCGCCGCCCCATCGAGCTGGACCAGGCCGCCATCTCCGCCGAGCTCTCGGGCAAGGTGGTGCTGGTGACCGGCGCCGGCGGCTCCATCGGCTCCGAGCTGGCCCGCCAGATCTCCAAGTTCAAGCCGGCCAAGCTGCTGCTGCTCGAGCGCGACGAGTCCTCCCTGCAGGCCACCTCCATGAGCCTTGTCGGCCACGGCCTGCTCGACTCCGACGACCTGGTGCTGGCGGACATCCGCGACTTGCAGGGCCTGCACGCGGTCTTCCAGAAGCACCGTCCGGAGGTCGTCTTCCACGCCGCGGCACTCAAGCACCTCCCGCTGCTGGAGGCCTACCCGCACGAGGCGTGGCTGACCAACGTGATGGGCACCCACAACGTGCTCACGGCCGCGAGCGCCGCGGGTGTGCAGACCTTCGTCAACGTCTCCACGGACAAGGCCGCCAACCCCACCAGCGTTCTCGGCTACTCCAAGCGGCTGGCCGAGCGCATCACGAGCGACTTCGCCGGCAAGGAGCCCGGCCGCTACGTCTCGGTGCGCTTCGGCAACGTGCTCGGGTCCCGCGGCTCGGTGATCCCGGCCTTCACCGCCCAGATCCGCAAGGGCGGTCCGGTGACGGTCACCCACCCGGACGTGGAGCGCTACTTCATGCTCATCCCCGAGGCCTGCCAGCTGGTGATGCAGGCCGCCGCCATCGGGCACGACGGCGAGGTGATGGTGCTCGACATGGGCACCCCGGTGAAGATCGTGGACGTGGCCAAGCGCCTCATCGCCATGTCGGGCAAGCGCGACGTCGAGATCACCTACACCGGCCTGCGCCCGGGCGAGAAGATGAGCGAGGAGCTCTTCAAGCCGGGTGACGACGCCCGCGTGACCGGCCACGAGCTGGTCTCGGCCGTGGACGTCCCGCTGCTCGACCGCGACGTGGTGCGCGACATGGTCTTCCAGGACGCGGAGGCCGCCCGCGCCTACATGGACCGCGAGGCCACCTTCGACCTCGAGGTCCGCCGCAGCGA
Organism: Kytococcus sp. HMSC28H12; assembly: GCF_001816045.1. Taxonomy (NCBI): domain Bacteria; kingdom Bacillati; phylum Actinomycetota; class Actinomycetes; order Micrococcales; family Kytococcaceae; genus Kytococcus; species Kytococcus sp. HMSC28H12. Next base: position 28,010 of record NZ_KV824333.1, on the reverse strand, counting down.
CGACACGCAGAGCAACGCGGTCCTCGGCGATGCGCGCACGCACCCCGAGCAGGAGGGCGCCCACCCCGCCCGCGACCTCTGAGGCGCGACCCCACCCGTCGCGGTGTCGCTGCCCACGTACTAGCGTGGGCAGCGACGAACACTCCCGCGAAAGGTTGTGACATGTTCTCCCGCTTTGTCGCCCCCACCCTCGAGGTCAGCGCCCACTGCGACCTCCCCTGCGGCGTCTACGACCCCGCCCAGGCCCGCATCGAGGCCGAGTCCATCAAGGGCATCATCGCCAAGGTCGACGGTGAGAAGGCCGGTGACGCCGACTTCCGCACCCGCGCCATCATCATCAAGGAGCAGCGCGCCGAGCTCGTGAAGCACCACCTCTGGGTGCTGTGGACCGACTACTTCAAGCCGCCGCACTTCGAGAAGTACCCGCAGCTGCACCAGCTGGTGAACGAGGCCACGAAGCTCGCCGGCGCCTCGGGTGCCAAGGGCGCCCTGGACGCCGAGGTGGCCGACCAGCTGCTGGCCAAGATCGACGAGATCGCCGAGATCTTCTGGGAGACCAAGAAGGAGGCCTGAGCCCCTTCCTCCCCTGCCCGAGGGCGTCACCGGTGACCGGTGGCGCCCTCGGCGCGTGCAGGTCTCCTTCAGGCCTGCCGCATGCCCCGCAGCACGTGCCGGGCGACCGCCACGATCTCCGGGTCGAACTCGTACCCCTGCTGCATCGAGATGCGCGAGAGCGTGCGTCGCACGGCCTCCTGGGTGCGCTGGCCCGCGGAGTAGTCGTCCACGGCGTTGGCCACCTTGAGGATCCGTGCCGCACGGGGCACGTCAGCACGGTAGGTGACGTGGTCGATGAAGGCGTGCGCCTGGTGGCGGAGGGCGTCGATGACGGCTGCGTCGGCCGGGAGCTCGGCGGCGATCTCCGCCGAGCGGGCGGCGATGCGCTGCTGGTCCAGGGGGGCGAGCAGGCTGGTGCTGCCGTCGGTGATGCGCGTGCTCAACGAGACCAGACCCACGTCGTGGATGAGGCCGGCCAGGCGCAGCTGCTCCAGGTCCGAGTCGGTCAGCCCCATCTCCCGCCCGATGCGCACCGCCACGTCGGCCACCCGCTGACCGTGGCCGGTGGGCGTGTAGCCGGCCACATCGGGCAGGCGCGAGAGGGCGGTGACGGTCTCCTGCGCCACGGCCAGCGACCGGTGGCGCCCCTGCAGGGCGACCGCGATGTTGAGCAGGGGTGCCAGGGCGAGCGGCGCGAACCACCACCCGATCGGTGGCACGCCGGAGACGAGGGCCGCGGCGGTGGCCGCCATGCTGAGCGTGGCGAAGGCCTCGGCCGGGCGGATCGCCCGCGGCCCTCGGCGGCGGGTGGACCCGAGCCCCGCCATGAGCTCCACCAGGAGTCCGGCACCGGCCAGCAGGGCCACGCTCACCGAGAGCCAGCCCTGGGCCACCGGGAGCACGGCGAACACGGTCACGAACGCCCCGGTGAGCGCAGAGACCACGAACCACCACACGGCGTCGACGGCCACGGACTCACCCGGGTACGACCGGCGCGAGAGGGCGAAGGAGGCCAGGCTGGAGAGCGCTGCCACGGCGGTGCACACGGCCAGTCCGCGCCACCCACCGCCCATCGCGATGGTGGTGAGCCCCACCAGACCGATCTGGCCGGACCGGGCCACGAGCCACATGGGCAGCAGGAGGAAGGGCCAGCGCCGTGCCACCATCACGGTGACCGCTAGGACTGCTGCCAGCGCGAAAGCGCCGCCTTCCGCCGCGTTCACGCCCGCCCCCGCAGGGCCGTCGGGATGTCGTGCCGCCACCACTCCGGCAGCTGGTCCATGGCGAGGTCGTGCGGGCGCAGCACCGGCCGGGCCTCACGCAGGCCCGCGACGGCCCTCGCGTCGTAGTGCTGCGGGTCGGCCTCGAGCACGGCGCAGATCTCCTCGACGGTGACGGCTGGGCTCAGGGTCACCAGGGCGTCCACCGCGTCGGCCACCTGGAGCACCCTCAGCTCGATCGGGTGGGGATCACCCCCCTCACCTGCGCCAGCGGGTACCGGTGCGTGGCTGTCCCGGATGAGGCGCGCCGCGGCGTCCAGGAAGGGCAGGCCCTCCACCATGCGGGCCCCCTGTGCCCCGTGGCCGGGCTCGCGCTCCCCCTCCTGCGGGGGCAGCGCCACGAAGCCGATGTCGTGGAGCCGCGCGGCGAGGTCGAGGCTCTCCATCTGGTGCGGCCCCAGACGGAGGTGGCGCCCCACCTCCTTGGCGTACTCGGCCACCCGCGCCCCGTGGGGCTCCAGGTAGGGGTCGCTGGTCTTGGCCGCACGGATCAGCGTGCGCAGCGCACGGGTCTGGCCGGTCTCGGCCTCCTGGATGGTGCCGAGGACGGCCATGTGCACCATGAGCGGCACGGCTGCCACGAGCAGGCCCAGGCCGCGCGGGTGGATGCCCCAGGTGGCCAGGGCGAGCACCACGCTGCCGAGCACCTGGTTGGCCCAGCCGGCTCGGAGCACGGTCACGGCGTCGCGCGTGAGGGCGGGCAGCCGGTGCCCCCGGAGCACCGACAGACCGGGGATGATGAGCAGCACGTTGGTGAGCAGCTGGGCCAAGGCACCCACGGCCACGGGGACGGCCACGTCACGCAGGCCGTCCTGCGCCGACGTCATCGTGTCGCCGCCGGCCCAGTGGAATCCCCACCACCCGGCGCAGCTCATGATGACGAACGTGGACACGTTGTAGGCGATGATCACCGGGTCCTTGCGACGGGCGACCAACGGGACGAACAGGCTGGAGACGACGGCGACCCAGGGGCCCGCCACCAGCCACGAGAGGGCTTGGACGGTCCCCATGAGGGACTGCCCCAGGCCGAGCCACCTCGTCACCGCGGTGAAGCGGTGGGCTGCGACAGCGGCGACGACGGCCAGAACCGCGATGGGCCACCAACGCCCCGCCACCGGCGGGGCGTTCCACAACGTGATGGTGCCGACGGCACATGCCGTCGGCACCATGCTCCCGAGGAGACGAATCATCGGGACATCGTGTCAGGCGATGACGTCTCGCGCCTTGTCCACGATCTCGATGGAGGTGTTGGCCAGCTCGATCGAGGTGTTCGCCAGCTGGGCAGCCCTGTCGAGCTCGATGGAGGTGTTCGCCACCGGCCGGACGAGCTCGATGGAGGTGTTCAGCACGTGGGCACCCACCGTGGCGGCGTCGGACAGGGCGGTGATGGCCTCGATGAACATCGGGATCTCCTTTGATGGGCAGTGTTGAGGGGGTGCCCCCAGTGTGTGCACCGCTCCCAGCCTTCTCCAAGGTCCACCCGGCTTCTTGGGCAAATCTTTACCATCGGCTCAGGTGGCGCCCAGCCGCGGGCGGAACACTCAGCCGGCGCTCAGGCCTGACGGCGCACCACCGTCACGCTCGTGTGGATGTAGGTGACGATGCGCTCGCGCAACTCGGTGGGTGCCGGCTCACAGGCGCAGGACCGGCGGACGAGCTCCTTGAGGCGGGCGTCACGCTGGTAGGCGGCCATGCACGGCGGGCACGACTCGAGGTGCGCCTGCAGGGCCCGGCAGTCGGCGTCGGACATCTCCCCGTCGAGGTAGGCGTAGACCTTCTCGAGGTACTCGTGACACATGCGGCTCACGACGAGACCTCCTTGACCTGGGACTTCCGACCGAAGCCGCGTTCGGCTCCGTACTCGGCCAACGCCTCGCGCAGCTGCTTTCTTCCGCGGTGCAGACGCGACATCACGGTCCCGATGGGGGTGTCCATGATCTCGGCGATCTCCTTGTAGGCGAAGCCCTCCACGTCGGCCAGGTAGACGGCCATGCGGAACTCGTCGCTCAGCTGCGCCAGCGCCTCGGTCACCTGGGTGTCGGCGATGTGGTCCAGCGCCTCGGTCTCGGCCGAGCGCAGGCCCTTGGCCGTGTGCGACTCCGCCGCCGCCAGCTGGTAGTCCTCCACCTCCGCGGCGTCGGACTCCAGCGGCTGCCGCTGCTTCTTGCGGTAGCTGTTGATGTAGGTGTTGGTGAGGATGCGGTACATCCACGCCTTGAGGTTGGTGCCCGGCTTGTACTGGTGGAACGCCGCGAACGCCTTGGCGTAGGTCTCCTGCACCAGGTCCTCGGCGTCCGAGGGGTTGCGCGTGGTGCGCAGTGCCGCGCTGTACAGCTGGTCCAGGTGCGGCAGGGCCTCCCGCTCGAAGCGGGCAGCCCGCTCCTCGGGGGTCTCGGTGGCCACGTCCACGACGTCGTCGGCCGACCCGGCCGCGGTCGTGGCGGGCTTCTCGCGGGTGGTGGGCGTCATCGCAGACCCTCCTGGAGGCTCGTCATCCGGGACATCGTAGGTCGGTTCGGCGCGCGGCGGGTCGGTGTTCGCGCTCGGCGCAGCGGGGAGGACCCTCCCCTGGCCGGTCCGATCAGGAGGTGGCGACGACCCCCAGGGTGCGCAGGATGAGACGGACGTCACCGGCGAGGCTGCGGTTGCGGACGTAGTCCACGTACATGGCGGTCTTGCGGGGCAGCAGCACCTCCACGTAGTGACGGTGCGGGTCCTCGACATCGGCCAACTCGTCGGCCTCGTTGCGCAGTTCGATGCTGGCCGGGTCCGTGATGCCGGGCCGCACGGAGAGGATCACCTCGCGACGCACCGGGTCCCACTGGCGCACGAACTCGGGCACCTCGGGTCGTGGCCCCACCAAGGCCATGTCGCCGCGCAGCACGTCGATGAGCTGGGGGAGCTCGTCAATCTTGGACTTGCGCAGCACCTTCCCCACCCGCGTGATGCGGGCGTCGCCGGTGGTGGAGACATTCGCCCCCACCACGTCCGAGCGCATGGTGCGGAACTTGTGGATGCGGAAGGGCAGTCCGTCCTTGCCCACGCGGGCCTGCCGGAAGAAGACCGGCCCGGGCGAGTCCAGCTTGACCGCCAGTGCGGCCACGCCCATCACCGGTGCCAGCGCGACGAGCCCCGCTGCGGAGGCCGTGACGTCCAGGACGCGCTGCGGGTTCACGCGAGAACCTCGCGCACCGCAGTGATGACGCGCTGGACCTGCTCATCGGTCATCGAGGAGAAGATCGGCAGGCTCACGTGCTTCTCGGCTTCGCGCGAGGCAATGGGGAACTGCTCATCGGAGAGCGAGTAGGTGTCGCGCCAGTAGGGCATGCGGTGCAGGGGGATGAAGTGCACGCTGGTGCCGATGCCGCGCTCGGCCATCTGCTCGATGAACGTGTTGCGGTCCACGGGGGCGTAGTCGTCGATGCGCAGCACGTAGAGGTGCCACGCGTGGCGGTCCCCGTCCGCGGAGTGGGCAGGGAGGGTGAGCGGGAGGTCGGCGAGGGCCTCGTCGTAGCGCGCGCCGAGGGAGGCCCGCCGGTCCGCCATGGCATCGCTCTTCGCCAGCTGCACACGGCCGATCGAGGCCGCGACGTCAGTCAGGTTGTACTTGTAGCCCGGCGCGACGATCTCGTACTGCCACGAGGGGGTCTTGCTGGTGTAGCGGTCGAAGACGTCGCGGCTGATGCCGTGAAGGCGCATGACACGCGCACGCCTCGCCAGGGCCTCGTCGCGGGTGACAATCATGCCGCCCTCGCCCGTGGTCATCGTCTTGGTGGCGTAGAACGAGAAGACCACCGCGTCGCTGGCACCGGTCCCCACCACCTCACCGTGGGAGGTCGCCGGCAGGGAGTGCGCGGCGTCCTCGAGGACCTTGACCCGGTGCCGCTCGGCGAACGCGGCCAGCTCGCGGGCGTCGACGGCCAAGCCGGCGAAGTGCACCGGGATGATCGCCTTGGTGCGCTCGGTGACGGCCTTCTCGGCCAGCGCAAGGTCGATGTTGAGGGTCACCGGGTCGACGTCCACGAACACCGGGTCGGCACCGAGGTACCGGATCACCTCGGCCGAGGCGGTGAAGGTCCAGGTGGGCACCAGCACCTCGTCGCCGGGGCCCACCCCCATCGCCTCGAGGGCCAGGTGGAGGCCCGCCGTGGCGGAGTTCACGGCCACGGCGTGGAGACCGGAGTCACCCAGGTACGCGGCGAACTCCTCCTCGAAGGCCTTGGACACCTTGCCGGTCGTCAGCCACCCGGAGCGGATGGCCTCAGCCGCCGCCTGCGCCTCCTCCTCACCGACGTCGGGAACGGCAAAGGGGATGAACGAGTCGGACACGCTGGCTCCTGAGGTCGGGGGCAGGCGGGACATCGCCCTGCGCTCTTATGCTAGCCACGCCCACCACCCCGTCCCGGAGGCCCCATGCACGTCGGATTCATCACACAGTGGTACGACCCGGAGCCGGGTCCGGCAGCACTCCCCGGGGTCCTGGCACGGGGCCTGGTCGAGCGAGGGCACCGGGTGACCGTGCTCACCGGCTTTCCGAACTACCCCACCGGGCGGATCGCCGAGGGGTACCGGCAACGGGCGCTGTTCCGCGAGGAGCTCGACGAGGTCGAGGTGGTGCGCACCCCGCTGTACGCCAGCCACGACGCCTCTGCCGCGCGGCGGATCCTGAACTACGGCTCGTTCGCGGCCTCGGCCACCCTGCTCGGCGCGCAGGCACTTCGGGGCGTTGACGCCCTGTACATCAACTACTCCCCCATCACCACGGCCTTCCCCATGTGGGTGGCCCAAGGCCTCTCCGGCGCCCGCGCAGTCCTCGAGGTGGCGGACCTGTGGCCCGACACGATGCTGGCCGCGGGGCTGGGCGGGGGCGCGGCCCTCCACTCGGCCGCCGGCGCACTGCTCGAGGCATGGTGCAGCGCGATGTACCGCAGCGCGGACTCGGTGGTCTATATCAGCCCCGGCGTGGGGGCCGTGCTGGAGGGGCGGGGCGTGCCGCGCGAGAAGCTCGCCTACGTCCCCAAGTGGGCCCCCCACGTGACGCCCCCGGGCTCTGGCCGCTCGATGCGCGAGGAACTCGGCATCGAGCCCTCCGAGGTGGTGCTCGTGTACGCGGGCACCTTGGGTGAGGCGCAGGGCCTGGACACCCTGATAGAGGCCATGGACCGCGTGGCTGACCTGCCCGTCACGCTGCTGGTGGCCGGGTCGGGCACCGCGGAGCAGACCCTGCGGGCTGCTGCGGCCCATCTCCCGTCGGTGCGCTTCCTGGGCCGTCTGGCCCCCGCACGCATGCCCGACCTCATGGCCACCGCCGACCTGAGCTACATCTCCCTGAGCGACGACGGGCTGGCTCCCATCACGATGCCGAGCAAGACCCAGGCCTCGATGGCCGCCGGTGTGGCACTGCTGGCCAGTGCCCCGGGAGACTTGGCCAAGCTGGTCTCCGAGGAGCAGCTGGGTTTCACTGCCCGGCCGGGGGACGCGGGGGCCGTGGCGGACGCCCTGCGCGAGGCGTGCCGCCGTGGGCGCCCAGCGCTCGCGGACCTGGGCAAGCACGCCCGGGCGGTGTATGACCGGGACTTCAGCGTGGATGTGGCCCTGGACCAGTACGAGGAGTTGCTCACCCGAGCGGCCGAGAGGAAGCGCCGATGACCGAGATCACCGAGCTGCGCCGGGCCGACGCCCCGGCGCTCGCCCGCCTGCACCGCGAAGCGTTCCCCGACTTCTTCCTGAGCTCCCTGGGCACACCCTTCCTGGAGCAGTTCTACGCCGGCTACGCCGAGGACGACACCGCCATCTGCTTCGTGGCGCGCGACGAGGCGGGGGCACCGGTGGGAGCCGTCACCGGGACCGCGGAACCCGCCGGTTTCTACAAGCGCCTGCTGAGGCGGCGGTTGGCTGGGTTCGTGCTCGCGAGCGCGCGCGCGGCCTTGGGCAACCCCCGCGCCGTGCCGCGCCTCGTGCGAGCCGTGGCCTACCGCGGTGACTCCCCCGACGTCGAGGGCCCCCACGCGCTGCTGAGCTCCATCTGCGTGAGCCCGGCGGTCAAGGGCTCGGGCCTGGGCAAGCAGCTCGCCGTGGCCTGGGTGGAGGAGGCCCGTGCACGCGGAGTGGACCGGGCCTTCCTCACGACGGACGCCGTGGGCAACGACGCCGTCAACGCCTTCTACCAGCGTCTGGGCTGGACGCTGCACGACTCGTACACCACTGCCCAAGGCCGTGTGATGAACCGCTACGAGGCCCCGCTCGGTGTCCCCACGGAGTGACCTCACCCACGCTGCGGTCCCCCGCTGCACCACCGGCGCTCCGGTAGTGTCGCCGGAGACGTCGCCCCTTCGATGAGAGGACTCCCTTGACCGACCTGAACGGCGCCCGGATCGCGATCACGGGAGGCACCGGCTCCTTCGGAAAGACCATGGTCAAGGCCCTGCTGGCCGAGGGCGTGGAGCAGATCAACATCTTCAGCCGGGACGAGGCCAAGCAGGACGAGATGCGTCACCACCTGGGTGACCAGCGCCTGCGCTTCTTCATCGGCGACGTCCGCGACCGCGAGAGCGTGGCCAACGCCTTCGTGGGTGTCGACTTCGCATTCCATGCCGCGGCCCTCAAGCAGGTGCCCAGCTGCGAGTTCTTCCCCGACCAGGCGGTCAAGACCAACGTCACCGGCAGCCACAACGTCATCCGCGCCGCCCACGAGGCCGGTGTGCGCTCGCTGGTGTGCCTGTCCACGGACAAGGCCGTCTACCCGGTCAACGCCATGGGCATGAGCAAGGCGCTCATGGAGAAGACCGCCCAGGCCTTCGCCCGCAACAACCCCGACTCCCCCACCACGGTCTCGGTGACGCGCTACGGCAACGTCATGTACTCCCGCGGCTCGGTCATCCCGCTCTTCGTGAAGCAGCTCCGCGAGGGCAAGCCGCTCACCATCACCGAGCCGATGATGACGCGCTTCCTGATGTCCCTGGACGAGTCGGTGGACCTGGTGAAGCACGCCTTCTTCCATGCCGAGCCGGGCGACCTGTTCGTCAAGAAGGCCCCCGCCTGCACGGTGGGCACGCTGGCCCGCGCCGTGGCCGTCGTCTTCGACCGCCCGGACCACGAGATCCGCAAGATCGGCATCCGGCATGGCGAGAAGATGTACGAGACGCTGCTCTCCGGCGAGGAGATGCGCAAGGCCACTGACCAGGGCGACTACTACCGCGTGCCCCTGGACGCTCGCCAGCTGGATTACAGCGTGTACGTGGACGAGGGCGACGACCTGCCGGTGCGCGAGGAGGAGTTCGACTCCAACACCGCCGACCAGATGGACGTCGAGCAGACCGCCGCCCTGGTGCGCGCCCTGCCCGAGGTCCAGGAGATCCTGGCGAACGGAGGCATCTGATGCGCATCGTCCTCACCGGAGCCCGCGGCTTCATGGGCTGGCACACCCGCCTGCGGCTGCACGCCCTGACCGACCACGAGGTGGTGCCCGTGGGTCGCGAGGAGTGGGCCGATCTGGCGGGCCTCGTCCGCGGCGCCGACGCCGTCATCCACATCGCGGGGGTGAACCGCGCCCGCGACGAGGAGGGCGGCCTCTCCGCCGACGAGCAGGTCAACCAAGGCAACGTGCAGCTGGCCCAGGACCTGGCCGCGGCCGTCACCGCCGCCCGCAAGCCGGTGCGTGTGGTGTACGCCAACTCCATCCAGGCCGGCAATGGCACCCCCTACGGCGCCGGCAAGCAGGAGGCCGGGCAGGTGCTGCGCGAGGCCGTGGAGGCCGCCGGCGGGCACCTCACCGAGGTGATGCTGCCGAACCTGTTCGGCGAGCACTGCACGCCCTACTACAACTCCTTCACCGCGACCTTCATCGACAAGGTCGTCAACGGTGAGGAGCCCACCATCAACGACAACCCTGTCAACCTGCTGCATGCCCAGCGCGCCGCCCAGGTGCTGCTCGACGGCCTGGAGACCGGGGAGACGGTGCTGGAGCCCCGTGGCGAGGACGTCTCGGTGCAGCAGGTCTGGGACCTGCTCGTGGAGTTCCACGAGTCCTACGTGGGCCGGGGCGAGATCCCCGACCTGTCGACGCCCTTCCGGATCGACCTGTTCAACTCCTACCGGGCCGCGCTCTTCCCCCAGCACTACCCGGTGGCTCTCACCCCGCACGCCGACGACCGCGGCTTCTTCGTGGAGACCGTCCGGTGCGCCGGTGGACAGGGACAGTCGTCCATCTCCACGACCGTTCCGGGCATCACCCGCGGTGAGCACTACCACCTGGCCAAGATCGAGCGGTTCGCCGTGGTGCAGGGCACCGCCCGCATGAGCCTGCGCAAGATGTTCACCGACGAGGTGATCGACTTCCACGTGACCGGCGAGCAGACCGCGGCGGTGGACATGCCCGTGGGCTGGGTGCACAACATCACCAACACCGGTGACGACACGCTGCTCACCCAGTTCTGGGTGCACGAGTTCTTCGACCCGCAGAACCCCGACACCTTCCCCGAGCCGGTGCGACCGGCCGCCGATGCCGAGGAGACCACCCGATGAAGGTCATGACCGTCGTGGGCACGCGCCCCGAGCTGATCCGCCTGGCCCGCGTGATCCACCGGCTGGACACCACTGCTGGAGTGGAGCACGTGCTGGTGCACACCGGCCAGAACTACGACTACTCGCTCAACGAGGTGTTCTTCGAGGACCTCGGCATCCGCAAGCCGGACCACATGCTCGGCGTCGACACCTCCTCCCTCGGTGCGGTGCTGGGCGGCACGCTCATCGCCACCGAGCAGGTGATGCGTTCCGAGCAGCCCGACGCCGTGCTGGTGCTGGGTGACACGAACTCCTGCATCGCCGCCCTCATGGCGCGTCGGCTCCGGATCCCGACCTACCACATGGAGGCCGGCAACCGCTGCTTCGACCTGAACGTGCCGGAGGAGACCAACCGGCGCATGGTCGACCACGTGTCGGACTTCAACCTCGTCTACACCGAGCACGCCCGCCGCAACCTGCTCTCCGAGGGCCTGCACCCGCGCCGGATCCTCAAGACGGGCTCCCCCATGCGGGAGGTTCTCAATGCCTACCGCGAGCAGATCGACGCCTCGGAGGTACTGGCCGACAAGGGCCTGGAGGAGGGCAAGTACTTCCTGGTGAGCGCCCACCGCGAGGAGAACGTGGACCGCCCCGAGCGCCTGCAGCAGCTGCTGGACTGCCTCACGGCGGTGCACGCCCACTTCGGTCTGCCGGTGTTCGTGTCCACCCATCCGCGCACCCGCAAGCGGCTCGAGGCCCTGCCCGGGTGGACCGAGCCGGAAGGAATCACCTTCAGCGAGCCGCTGGGCTTCCACGACTACAACAAGCTCCAGCTCTCGGCTGCCTGCGTGCTCTCGGACTCCGGCACCATCGCCGAGGAGAGCTCGCTGCTCGGCTTCCCCGCCGTCACGCTGCGTGACTCCATCGAGCGCCCCGAGGCCCTGGACACCGGCGGCATCATGATGACGGGCCTCCACGCCGAGGACTGCGTCGCGGCCGTGCAGGTGGCCATGGACTCGGGGTACACGCGTGAGGGCGTCTCGCACCTCACGCCGGAGGACTACCTCATCGACAACACCAGCGAGCGCACGGTGAAGTTCATCCTCTCCACGGCCCACCGCCACCACCAGTGGGCGGGGATCCGGGTGGGTGCATGACGGCCGTCGTTCCCGCACCGGCGTCGTTGCACACCGGCGCGTCCGCCGCCTTCCACGGGGCAGGCGAGGACGTCGCCACCCGACCGCTGACCAAGCTGCAGCGCCTTGTCCTGTGGGTGCTGCCCACGTTCATGGCCCTCGGGCCCTGGGCGTCCCCCACCCCTGGCGCCGAGGGAGGGGTGACCGCGTTCCGAGTGCTGCTGGTGCTCACCGCCATCCCTGCCCTCGCAAGCGTCACCCAGAACTGGCGCTCGATGCCCACCGCGGTCCGACGTGCGATCTGGGCCACGGTCACGCTCCTCGTGTGGGGCCTCGTCTCGCTGACGTGGTCCGCGGACATGGCCTTCGGTCTCCGCATCGAGGTGAGCCTCCTGATCGGACTGACCGGTGTCCTGGTCATGCTCGGCTTCTCGCAGGGAACGGACGAGGGCGTGGGCGCGCTGCGATGGGGCTACCTTCTCGCGCTCCTGGTGACGGGTGGCATCGCGCTGTGGGAATTCCGAACAGGCCAGCACCTCAGCGACGTGACGGCCGAGCAGGGGCCGTACGTGTTCAGTAAGACGGCAGTGTCCGCGAGCTTGGGCAATCCCAACAACTTCGGTGCCTTCCTCCTGTCGACTCTCGGCCCGCTCCTGGTGCTGATGTCGCGTTCGAAGCACCTCCTCAAGCTTGGCCTGACCCTGACGATGTTGGGCCTTCTCAGCTTCCTCACCGTCCAGACCGAGAGCCGCGCAGCCGTCGGCGGCCTGCTGGCGATGCTGGTCATCGCCATGCTCCTGCTGGCCTTCATCAATCTCGGTTACCTGCTCATGGGACTCATGGCCGGCGCCATGGCCTACTTCACCGTCATCACCTTCCTCGGTCCGCAGGTGCAGGGCGTCCTCGACCGTCTCACCGACACGGGGCAGGACAAGGCGGACCAGTTGCGCCTCGACCTCACCCATGACGCGATCCAGCAGTTCTCCGCAACCGGTGGGCTGGGCACCGGAATGGGCGCGTTCCAGGCGGTACTGGAGAACACTCCCGATCGTCTGGCCCGGACGATCGTCCCCGCCCACAACACCTTGGCGCAGGTGGCGGCCGAGAACGGGGTCGTGGGGCTGGCGGCCTTCCTCGGCGTGCTCGTCGCCTGCATCTCCGTGGTGTTCACCCGTGGTGGCGGCGCAGTGGCCCTGTCCAACCGGTTCGAGATCGTCCTGGTCATAATCGCGGTGGGCGTCTCCATGATCGTGGCCAGCTACATGCTCAACCACGCCGAGCTCTGGGTGAACATCGGCTACATGCTGTGCCTGGTGTGGAACGTGCACCGGCACCGCGACAACACCGGTTCCCGTCTCGCTGAGAGGACCACGGCATGAGCCCCGAACCGCTTCTGAGCATCCTCACCCCCGCCTACAACGAGGAGCCCTATCTCGAGGGCATGGTGCGGAGCCTGCAGCAGCAGGACGACCCCCGGTGGGAGCTCCTGCTGGTGGACGACGGCTCCACGGACGGCACGGCTGCCGAGATGCACCGGCTGGCCGCCGCGGAGGACCGGGTACGGGTGGTGAGCACCGGCACCAAGCTGCGGAAGGTGCCTGCCTTCAACAGGGCGTTCGCCGCCTCCCGAGGGACCCACGTGTGCCACGTGGGGGCCGACGACGTCGTGCCCCCCACCTCGGTGGCTGCGCGGCTCACGAGCATCCCGGCCCACGGTGAGCGCGTGAGCTTCGGCAAGTTCCGCACCATGGACGTCGACGGGTCCTTCACCAGCGGCCCGCTGCCCCGGGGGGACCACGGCAGTCGGTCCAGTGCGGGGACGACTATGACCCGGGAGCTGGCCCAGCGCCTCTTCCCCATCCCCGAGCACCTGGTGGCAGAGGACCTCTGGCTCGGCCACGGGGCCGCGGCCCTCGCCGAGGAGGTGGTCACCCTGCCGGAGGTGATCTACCACTACCGGCTGCACGCAGGGAACTCGAACCCTCGTTCCCGACCGTTCCCGGAGATGAACGAGAAGATGTTCGCCCGCGGGCGCGCCTTCGAGGCCCTGCTGACCGACCCCCGGATCGACCTGCCGGCCCACGAGCGCGACGCACTGGAGGTCGAGTGGGCAGCTGCCCAGTACCGCTACCGGGGCGACCTGCTGGGCATCGTCCGCGACCCGCGGATCGGCCCCGTCGACACGCTTGCCAACCTGTCCATGGCGCACCCGCTGCTGTGGCGCCTGCGCCAGCGGTTCCAGCACCTGCTCACCGGATGGAGGGGCCGCTGATGCGCATCCTGGTTCTGACCAACATCTTTCCCACCGACCGCCGTCCCATGGGCGGTTCCTACGTCATGGAACGCGTGGACGCCCACCGCCGCGCGGGACACGAGGTGGAGATGCTTGCGCTGCGCATGCGGCCCGACCCTCTCCTGCGGACCTTCTTCCGCCGAACGGGCCGCGACGACGAGTCCGGCCCCGTGCCGGGCATGACCCCCGTGGACTACCGCATGTCCAGTCTGATGTTCGCCCGCAACAAGTGGGGTCCGAGCTCGCTGCCGCTCGCCGAGCGCGTGGCTCGCCAGGTAGAGCGCACGGTGGACGTCTCGAGCTTCGACGTGATCCACGCCCACGGCATGTACCGGCCCCCGGCCGGTCTGGTGGCCGACATCCTCTCGACCCGCCACGGCGTGCCCTTCGTGGTGACGGCCCACGGCACGGACATCAACGTGGCGATGGTGCAGCGCCCGCAGGAGTTCACCGGCGTCTTCGAACGTGCACGAGCCGTGATGTACGTGAGCCCGCCGCTGATGGAGCGCGCGCTGGAGCTGGGCGCCCCGCAGCACAACGCCGTCCACGTGCCCAACGGCGTGGACCTGGAGATCTTCTCCGCGGGCGAGGGCGACCGTGCGCCGGAGGTGCTCTACGTGGGCAACCTGGCGCCGGTCAAGGGCGCCGATCGACTGGGCGACATCCTCTCCGGCGTACGCAGGTCGCACCCGGAGGCCTCGATGACGGTCATCGGCGTGGGGCCACTGGACCACTCGGTGCGTTCCGCCTTGGAGGGGACCGGAGCGGTCTTCCTCGGGCAGCAGCCGCGGGCCGAGGTGGCCGCCGCCATGCGGCGTGCGCGGGTCCTGCTCATCCCCAGCCGCTCCGAGGGGTGGCCGTGCGTGATCTTGGAGGCGCAGGCCTCGGGCACGGCCGTGGTGGCCACCGACGTGGGAGGCATCCGCGGCGCGGTGGGCGAGGGCGGCACCGTGGTGCCCCACGACGACCAGGTGGTGGAATCGCTCACCACCGCGGTGGACCAGTGGCTGGAGCACCCTGCCGACCCCGTGGCCCTGCGCGAGCGCGCCTCGCGGTTCAGTTGGGACGAGATCGCCCGGCAGGAGCGGGAGGCCATGGAATGACGTCGGTCGCCCTGCGCCGGGTGGACATCGACCGCCCGGAGACGGGCGGCCCGCGTGCCCGCACGATCTACTCGACGGGCTCCTTGGCCATCCAGGGCATCGTCCGTCTGGCCATCTCCGTCATCGTCGGACGCCTGGCTGGCCCGGAGGCCCTGGGTCAGGTCATGACCGGCCTCTCGGTGGCCTCGCTCCTCTCGCTGCTCTGGCCGAGCGCCACGGGCGCGGCGGCGAGCCGCTTCGTGGCCGCCGGCCAGGAGATCGGCGACGCCGAGGAGCTGCGCCGCGTGACCGGTCATCTGAGCCGGCGCACGCTCGTGGCCAGCCTGGCCCTAGCCCCGGCGGCGGTCCTCTACTGGGCGTTGACGCACCACGACCTCCTCGGGGCAGCGGTCCTCGGGCTGCTCACCCTCGGGCTCGGCGGGTACGCCTATGCACGCGGCGTGCACACCGGCGCGCGACAGGTGCGGCGCCTGGTCATCCTGGACCTGGCCGGCAGCCTGCTGGGCTTGGCGGGCACGGTTGCCCTCGCGGCTACCGGTGTGCATTCCGTCGCCGTCCTGGCCCCCCTGGCCGTGGCCTACCTCGCCATCACGGCCACAAGCTGGCCGCCTGCGCGTTCGGGCGCGCCGGGGAACGCCTCGGAGATGGACCACTTCGTCCGCTGGAGCACCCTGGGAACCGTCGCCAGCGCCGGCCTCATGCAGATGGTGATGGTGGTGGCCGCCCACAAGCTGGACGGGCCCACCACCGGCGCCTTCGCCGCAGCGCTCAACCTCATCTCGCCAGCTGCCCTCCTCGCCAACTCCTTCGCGCTAGTGCTCACGCCCGACATCGCCGCGGCATTCGGGCGCGGGGACAAGCGAGGCGCGGTCGAGACGGTGAGGCGATCGACGGAGGCTCTCGTCGCGGTGATGGTCGTCATCTTCGGGTCAGCGGTGCTGCTGGCACCGTGGATCGTCCTGATCCTGTGGGGAAGCGCCTTCCACACCGCTTCCTCGATCTTCGCTCTGCTGTCGATCGGACCCCTCGCCCGCGCGGTTGCCGTTCCTGCCGTCTCCTCGCTGAGCAGCCGGGATCGCAAGGGAGTGGAACACGCGGCCACGTCAACGATCGCAGGGCTCGTGCTGGCCTTGGCCATCTGGTGGGTTGCTCCGCTCCAGGGGTGGATGGTGGTGGCCCTCGGCTTCTCGCTCGCCATGGTCCTCACTGCGGCTCAGAACGTTGTCCGGGCTTGGCGGCTGGACGCTCACCGGTGGGGAGCCACGTGGGTACGACTTCTTCTCGGCGTCGTGGCCGTGGGAACAGCGACCGCTGTTCGGGACGAGCAGGACTGGCCCTTGGCCATGACGCTCCTGGTCACGGCCGTGATGGTCGGCCTGTGGGTGGTCGCCCACCGTAAGGTCCTGACACCGCTCCTGCGGCGCTAGGGATCTAGGTCAGCCCTCTCGACGTGACGCCCTGAACTCCTGCGCCCCGGCGCGTGCGAGCCGCAGGCCCTTGCCGGCGAAGTCCTTGGCCATGCCCCACAGGTTGCCGTCGTTGCGGCGGTGCACCACGTGGAGGTACCTCGGTACACCCCGGTAGAAGAGGTCGATGAAGTCGCGCGTGCTGCGGGGGTGGCGCAGGCGCAGCCACCAGACGGCCTCGGCGTCGCGACGGGCGAAGGCCGCCCAGAGACGCCGCACCTCCTCGGTGGGGTAGTGGGCGAACTCCTCGAACCGGACGCCCAGCGCCGGCGCAGCCCCGAGCTGGTGCACTAGGTCCACCAGCTGCGAGCGCTCGACATCGTCCAGACCACTCCAGGCGGTGTCCGCCTCCAACCACTTCACGCTCGCCTCGGGGCTACGGGCCGCATGCAACCCGATGATCAGGGCGTGCGGCACGCGGTCGAGGGTGGAGCAGGGCACCCCGGCCATGTCGATCGCGATGCGGTCCCGCCAGAGGATGTCGAAAGCCTCCCCTGCATCACGCTCGATGCCGGGGAACTTGTGGTGCACGTCGACGCTCGCCGACCACTCGGGCGAGATCACGTCCACGGAGTGGCCTGAGGTGGGAACCGCCTCCCCCTGCGTGATGAAGCCGGCCCTTTCCAGCGCCCGCAGATACGGCAGCCAATCGGCGGGGTGGACCAGCACGTCCACGTCGGAGGACTCACGCCTCAGGCCCAGGACGTGGGCAGCAGCGGGTCCTTTCACGTGCAGCACTCTGATGCCGGCTGCGTCGGCCACCCATTGAGCCGCTGCGGAGGTCAATTGCACCCACGCTGGGGGGTCGACTCCTCTGGGCGCCACCTACCGGTCCTCTCCTTTGTCCTCTCCAGACCCTAACCCAGAAACCGCATACCGCTGGCGTCAGCCCCGGCTGTACCCCGCGGGATTGGTCGACTGCCAGCGCCACGAATCGGCCACCATGGCAGCAAGGTCTCGCTCGGCCCGCCACCCCAGCTCTCGAGCGGCCTTGTCCACCCCCGCATAGGCTTCGGCGAGGTCGCCGGGACGCCGCGGACCCACCATCACGGGGATCTCGTGACCCGTCTCGTCACGGAACGCCTGGACCATCTGCATCACCGAGACGCCACTGCCGGTGCCGAGGTTCCAGACGTCCACCGGCTCCTGCATGCGCTCCATGTGTTCCAGGGCTGCGAGGTGGCCGCTGGCCAGGTCCTCCACGTGGATGTAGTCGCGCACACCCGTGCCGTCCACGGTGTCGTAGTCGTCCCCGTGCACGGTGAGGCGCTCCCGCCGCCCGACCGCCACCTGCGCGATGTACGGCACCAGGTTGTTGGGGATCCCCCGGGGATCCTCACCGATGAGCCCGGACTCGTGGGCCCCCACGGGGTTGAAGTAGCGCAGCAGCGCGATGCGCCACGCGGGGTCGGCAGCAGCGACGTCACGCAGCACCTGCTCGATGAACACCTTCGTCCAGCCGTACGGGTTGGTGGCGCTGGTCGGCAGCTCCTCGGTGAGCGGCGACCGGCCCTCCGGCCCGTACACGGTGGCCGAGGACGAGAACACGAGCCTGCGGCACCCGGCCTCGGCCATGGCGTCCAGGAGGTTGAGCGTGGCCTCGAGGTTGTTGCGGTAGTAGCGCAGGGGCTGCTCCACGCTCTCGCCCACGGCCTTGAAGCCGGCGAAGTGGATCACGGCGTCGAAGCCCCGCTGCATCACCTCCGCTGCGCGCCCGGCGTCCAGGAGGTCCACCTCGTGCAACACGAGCCTCTGACCGGCGATCTGCTCCATGCGGCGCACCGCCTCGGGCGAGGAGTTGCTGAAGTTGTCGAGCAACTCCACCTCGTGCCCGGCGGACAGCAGGGCGAGCACGGTGTGCGAGCCGATGTATCCGGCGCCGCCGGTGACGAGAATGCGCATGCTGGGAGCCTAACGCCCGACCCCCAGATCACCCATTTTGCCCAGTGAGGACGGGGGGGCGGTTCAGGGACCAGCGAAACAACGGCGTTCGGGCGAAGGGAACGAGCAGCAGCGGCACGAGGTAGCCAACCACCGCCAGGAGGGGGAGGGCCACCCACCACGAGGAGACCCCGAGGTCACGCAGGAACAGCCAGGTGAAGCCGATGGCCGGGTAGTGAGCCAGGTACCACACGATGGAGTTCCGACCCACGACCTGGAGCCACTCCGGCCAACTGATCCGAGGCGCGACCCAGAGGAGCAGGAGCACCCCCGCGACGGACAACAGATAGGCAGGGACGCTGCGCGACAGGCGAGCCTCGGGCGTTAGGACGACCCACACGGACCACGCCACGACGACCAGTCCCAGCACAACGGGGGCTGCCCCCGTGACCTCCTGCCACCGGGGCAGCCAGAACCGGGCTGCGGCGCCCAGGAAGAAGAAACTGCTCCACCAGCAGAACCGAAGCACCATCTCTCCCCCGGGGACTCCGTCGAGCCCGAAGGCCACGCCGAGAATCGCGACCACTGCCAGGACGATCGGGAAGACCCACAGGGGAACCTTCCGCGTCAGGAGTCCCAGCACGTAGCACCCGGCGAGGATCGTCAGGAACCAGAGGTGGTGGTAGCCGAGTACCCAGGTACGGGGGCTCAGGAGCGCAGTCACCTCACGCAAGGCGACGGTGGTGATCACCGTCCACACGACCCAGGGCCAGACGATGCCTTCGACCTTTCCCGTGAGATACCGCCTCACTCCCTTCCTCAGGGACTGTTCGAGCAACATCCCCGACAGAAAGAGCAGGGTGGGCATCCGGTAGGGCTGGAGCGCGAACTGCGTCCGTTCGAGCCACTCGGGTGGGGCGTCTCCCAACAACGTCGGGAGGACAGGTACGTGGAGGAGCACCACCAGAAGCACCGCCACACCCCGCAGAGCATCCATCCAGTGGATCCGCGCTGAAGCCTTGCGCGGAGGCTAACACCGGGAAAAGCCCCCTCGGCCCGTCCTGATGCCCCGAGCCGTGGCCAGCACCACAGCAGGTACTCGCTTCCCCGCAGGCAACGCTGACGCCCCCGCGTTAGGGTGACAACCAGACCGTCCACGACAGAGGAGAACCTCATGGACCCCATCCGCATGATCGCCCGCCCGATGCTCGGTGGCATCTTCATCGCCTCCGGCATGCAGCACGTGAAGAACCCCTCCTACGGCGCCGAGATCGCCCAGCAGGCGGCCGACGAGGTGCTGGAGCCCATGGGCGTCCAGACCGACGGCGAGGCCCTCATGAAGGTGCACGGTTACGTGTCCGTGGTCGCCGGTGCCGGTCTGGCCCTCGGCGTGGCCCCGCGCCTGTGCGCCCTGGCCCTGGCCGCCGACGTGACCGCGGTGAACCTCTCGGCCAACCGCTTCTGGGAGCAGGACGGCGAGGAGCGTCAGGGCACGCAGATCCAGTTCATGAAGGACCTGGCCATCGCCGGTGGCCTGCTGCTGGCCTCCGTGGACACCGCCGGCAAGCCGGGCCTGGCCTGGCGCGCGCAGAACGCCGCCTCCATCGCCGGTGACCGCGCCGACCACCTGAGCACCGTGGCCGCGCTCAAGAAGGACGTGCTGGCCCTCCAGGCCGAGAACAAGGCCCTGCCGGCCAAGGCCGCCGTCTCCGGGACCGCCGGCAAGGCCGCTGGCAAGACCGCCGGCGTGACCAACCTGCTCGGCGCCCAGGCCAAGGCCGGCTCCAAGGCCGCCAAGGGTGCGGCCGGCCTGTTCGCCGCCAAGAAGAAGAAGGACTCCTTCATCGACCGCGTGGTAAACGCTGTGGAGGACTCCTACGACACCGCCAAGTCCAAGGTCAACGCCTGACCACGGACCAGAACGTGAGCACGCACCCGACGGGGCGCGCGGACCACTCCGGTGGATCCGCGCGCCCCGCGGCGTACCCCGCGCCCCTCGCCCACACCCCGCTGAACGCCACCGTGGCCGTCCCCGGCTCCAAGTCGTGGACCAACCGGTGGCTGGCGCTGGCCTCCGTGGCCACCGGGCCGTGCACGCTGACCGCCCCCTTGGAGGCCCGCGACACCCGGCTGATGGTGCAGGCCCTGCGCGCGTTCGGCCACACGGTCACCGAGCAGACCGACGACGCCGGCACCGCCCGGTGGACCGTGGCGCCCGCCACCCGCTGGCAGGCCCCCGCCGAGCCCGTGGACTGCGGCCTGGCCGGCACCGTGCTGCGCTTCCTCGTGCCGCTGGCCTCCCTGGCCGACGGCCCGGTCACCCTCACCGGCGACGAGCGCCTCGGCCACCGCCCACTGACCCCCCTGCTCGATGCGGTGCGCTCGCTGGGCATGCACGTCACCCCGGGCGCGGGCACCGGCGCCGGTGCCGCGGACGCGTCGGTGCTGCCGCTGCGTCTGGAGGGCGCCCTCACCCCCGCCGACCCCACGGACCCCCGGGTGGAGGTGGACGCCTCGGCCTCCAGCCAGTTCGTCAGCGCCCTGCTGCTGGCCGGCTGCACCGTGCCCGGCGGGCTCACCGTGCACGCCACCGGCGAGGTGCCGAGCCTCCCCCACGTGGAGATGACGCTCGCGGCCCTGCAGCACGTGGGCGTGCGCGCCGAGCAGCGCGACGATCACACCTGGTGGGTGGAGGACCGCCGCCCCGGCCCGTTCGAGGTGACCGTGGAGCCAGACCTCTCCAGCGCTGCGGCCTTCCTGTGCGCTGCCGCCGTGGCCGGAGGCAGCGTCACCGTGCCCGGGTGGCCCACGCAGACCACCCAGGCCGGCGACCACGTGCGTGACCTGCTCACCCGGATGGGGGCCACCTGCACCCTCGACGAGCGCGGCCTCACCGTCACCGGTGGCGAGCTCCACGGCATCGAGGCGGACCTGTCCGCCGCCGGCGAGCTGACCCCCGTCATCGCGGCCACCGCCGCCCTGGCCGACTCCCCCAGCCGCCTGGTCGGCATCGGGCACCTGCGCGGCCACGAGACCGACCGGCTGGCCGCGCTGGCCACGGAGATCAACGCCCTGGGCGGCGAGGTGACCGAGCTGCCCGACGGGCTGGCCATCACGCCGCGCCGACTGCACGGCGGGCTGTTCCACACCTACGCCGACCACCGCCTGGCCATGGCCGGGGCCATCCTCGGCCTGCGCACCGAGGGCGTGGAGGTGGAGGACATCGCCACCACCGGCAAGACCGTGCCCGGCTTCGACCGGCTCTGGGACGCGATGGTGGGCGCCTGATGGCCCGCCGGCTCTCGGACTACAGCGAGGCCGACGTGCGCGTGCGGCCCAACAAGCGCGGCTCGCGCCCCCGCACCAAGCAGCGCCCCGCCCACGCGGACGCCACGCCCGGCCGGGTGCTGGCCGTGGACCGCGGGCGCTTCGACGTGCTCGTGAACGGCGTGCGCGTGCGGGCGATGAAGGCCCGGGAGCTGGGCCGCAAGGGCATCGTGGTGGGCGACGACGTCTCGCTGGTGGGCGACCTCTCCGGCGGCCCGGACGCGCTGGCGCGCATCGTGCGCCGCGAGGCGCGCACCACGCTGCTGCGCCGCACCGCCGACGACACCGACCCGGTGGAGCGCGTGCTGGTGGCCAACGTGGCCCGCATGCTCATCGTGACCGCCGCGGCGGACCCCGAGCCGCGTCCGCGCCTCATCGACCGCTGCCTGGTGGCGGCGTGGGACGCCGGCATCGAGCCCGCGCTGGTGGTGACCAAGGCCGACGTGGCCGACCCCGGCCCGCTCGTGGCCCAGTACGCCGCACTCGATGTGCCCGCCCTGGTGGTGGCACGTCGCGGCGACGACCCGCACGAGGGCCTCGATGCCGTGGGCGAGCTGGTCTCCGGCGGATGGTCAGTGCTCGTGGGCCACTCGGGGGTGGGCAAGTCGACCCTGGTGAACGAGCTGGTGCCCGGCGCCGGGCGCGCCACGGGCGGGGTGAACGACACCACCGGGCGCGGACGGCACACGAGCACCTCCGCGGTGGCCCTGGAGCTGCCCGACGGCGGCTGGGTGGTGGACACCCCCGGCATCCGCAGCTTCGGGCTGGCTCACGTGGACGCCGAGGAGCTCGTGGGATTCTTCCCCGACCTGGCCCCGGGCACCGAGGGCTGCCCGCGCGGGTGCCCCCACGAGGGCGTGGACGACTGCGCGCTGGACGTCTGGGTGGCCGACGGTCACGCCGGCCCCGGCGGGGCGGCCCGTCTTGACTCGTTGCGGAGGTTGCTGGCCGCACGCGGCGGGGAGTGAGAGAGCGGCGAGGGCGGCCCCGGCATCGCGTCAGGGGAGGAGAGGTCAAGCCCACCTGGGCGACAGTGATCCGACAGTAGATTCTTTGGTGGGGGAAACCCTCTCGCGCTACGTTGCCGACGCCGCGTCCTGGACACGGCGTCACACGTACTGACAAGGAGCACCTCCCATGACCACTACCCGCCGCACCGTCCTGCGTGGCGCCGCCTGGAGCGCGCCCGTCGTCGCTGCCACGTCCGCCGCCCCGGCCGTGGCCGCCAGCGAGTGCACGCCCGTCCCCGTCACCGTGGACTGGGAGTCCGCCCACTACACGCGGGTGTCGGACACCTACGGCTTCTACGAGATCCCGCTGTCCGACGGCAGCACCCTGCGCATGGAGGTGAACACCTCCTTCGTGAACATGAACCCCGGCGGGAACCCGCCCACCGACGGCCAGGGCACCTCCAACGACAACCTGAGGCTCAGCCAGTTCGTCATCGGTGGCACCGGTGAGCCCGGCCTCGTGCTGCACCAGAACGACTACGGGTGCGCCCCCGGCGGGTACCAGGACGTGACCTTCACCTTCGACCGGACGATCTCCACGATCGACTTCCAGGTCACCGACATCGACGCCGTGGTCCACGACTTCTGCGACGCCGTCGGCTTCTCTACGAACCTGTCCACCACCCCGAGCAGCACGCTGACCGGCCAGCAGCTCGCCGACGGGCGGTGGTGGTACCAGTCCACCCAGACGGGTGACGCCCCCAACAGCGACGGCACGCACAACGTCCGCGCCCACGGCGAGAAGCTCACCCGATTCACCGTGACCTACGAGAACTGGGACAACGCGGACAACAACACGATGGACCGCGACCAGCGCGTCTTCCTCACCGACTTCGCCATCACGGTGCCGCCGGTCGGCTGCTGACCCGTCGGGCGCGGGGTCAGGGACCCGGCGCCGGCACCACCTGTGTGTGGGGCGTGAGGCCGTCCAGGCCCGCGCCCCACACGGCGTGGTCGCCCACCAGCACCATCACCCAGCGCCCGCCCGACCAGCGCCGCCAGGCCCGCAGCATGGCCGCGGCGTCCACCTCGGCCAGCTCGGCCAGGGTGCGCGTGGTGAACTCCGGCGAGAGGCCGTCGAGCCCGAGCACCGCGGCCTCGTGGGCCACCACCTGGCCGGTCGCGTAGCGCATGGGCGCCGTGAGCAGGGCGAAGTCGCGCGCCGCGGTGGCATCCGCCTCGTCGATGCCGGCATCGACGCTCCGCAGCAGGCGCACCAGCTCGCGGGTCGCCTCGGCAGTGGCCTCGGTGGTGAAGCTGCCCGAGACCATGAACTCGCCCCGCCCCGCCCTCGGACGGAAGGCCGCGCGCATGCCGTAGGTCCACCCCTTCTCCTCGCGGAGGACCTCGTCGAGCAGGGAGGTGGGCGAGGCACCGACGTGCACCGCCAGCGGTGCGTACGGGGCGTACCCACCCTCGGTGTGCCGGGTGGGACCGATCCAGCCGAGCCGTACCTCGGTCTGGGCGGCACCGCGACGCTCCACCACGAGCAACTCCAGCGGCGCCGCATCGCCCGCCGTCTCGGACGCAGCCGGGGCGGGATCGGGCGCGGCCGATCCCGCGGAGCCCCCGTCCGGCACCTGCCCGGCCGGCTCCTGCCAGCCGTCCACCGCATCGCGCCAGGGGTCCACGAGGTGCTCCTGCACCGCGGCGGCCACCTCGGTGGCACCCACCGGTCCGGCCACCACCACCTGCGCACCCGCCGGGCGCACCCACGCCCGGTGGTGCGCCACCACGTCGGCCTGCGTCACGGCCTGCACGGTCTCGGCCGACCCCGCCCCCGGGCGCCCGGCCCGCGCCTGCGGACCGTGCAGCAGCGCCGCGAACTCGCGGGCCGCCCGCACCGCTGGGGTGTTCATCTCCTGCGCGATGTCGAAGAGCCGCCCCCGCACCTCACGGGCCACCGCCGCCTCGGGGAAGGTGGGCCGCGCCAGCAGATCCGCGGCCAGCGCCAGCCCGTCGGCCACCCGCTCGGGCACCATCTCCAGACCCACCATGAGGCCGTGCTCGGTGGAGCTGATGCCCAGGTCCACCCCGGCCCGCTCGAAGGCGCGGGCCAGCTGGTCGGCCGAGTGGTCCTGCGTGCCCTCCTCGAGGGTTGTCGCCACGATGACGCCGATTCCCTCCAGCGCGCGCGGCTCGGCCGCCCACGGCATCGGCACCGTGATCTCCACGCTCACCACCGGCTGCCCGGGCAGCTCGAAGACGCGCACCTGCTGCGCGCCCTCCAGGGTGTGCACGCTCGAGGCGGGGAACTCCCAGGCCCCCGGCTGCTCCACGGCAGGGGCGGTGCTGCGGTCCACGGCGGTCATCGGGTCTCCTCCTGCGGCTCGAACACCAGCACCTCGAAGGCGCCCGGCTGCCACCACCGCTCGGCGGCGGCCTGCACCTGCTCGGCGGTCACCGAGCGCACGTCGTCCAACCACTCCCACGCCCGGTGGGCCCCGCCGCGCAGGGTGGCGAAGTGACCCAGCACGTCGGCCCGCTGGTCGGCGTGCGCCAGACTGGAGAGCCAGGCACGCTCGGAGTCCGTGGCGACGGTGGCCATGTCGTCGGCCGTGACGCCCTCGCGAGCCACCCGGCCCAACTCCTCCACGACCGCCAGCGCCACCGCCCGCGGGTCGTGCCCCTCGGCCACGTCGGCCACCACGAACCCCGGGGACACACCAGCTGCCGAGCCCATGACGTGACCGGAGACGCCGTGCACGGACTCCTCGCCGCGCAGCAGACGTGCTGCCAGGCGGGAGGAGGCCAGGCCGGCCACCACGTCCATGCCCATGGCCAGCGGCAGGTGGTCGGGGTGCTCCTCCCCCGGCGCACGGAAGGCGACGTGTACGCGTGCCGACGGCACCGCATCGGGCACGGAGGTGAAGCGAGGGCCGTCCCCGGTCAGCGGGTCCAGCGGCGCCTCCGGCGGGGTCCGAGGCGGCTCAGCGGGCGCCCGCCAGTCACCGAACCAGTGCTCCACCCGCTCCAGGGCGTGCTCGGGCTCCACGTCGCCCACCAGCGAGAGCACCGTGGTGTCCGGGCGGTAGTGCCGGGCGTGGAAGGCGTGCGCGTCCTCCAGCGAGGCCGCCATGAGGTCGTCCATGGACCCGATGGTGGGGTGGTGGTACGGGTGCCCGGGCGGGAAGAGCGCGGCCTGCATGCGGTGGAAGGCGCTGCCGTAGGGCTGGTTGTCGTAGCGCTGGCGCTTCTCCTCCACCACCACCGACCGCTGGGTGTCCAGCGTGGACTGGTCGAGTGCCTCGCGCAGCAGCAGGTGGCGGTCGGACTCCAGCCACAGCGCCAGGTCCAGCGCGCCGGAGGGCAGGGTCTCGAAGTAGTTGGTGCGGTCCAGCGCGGTGGTGGCGTTGGCCGAGCCACCCACGGCCATGAGGCGCTCGAAGTGCTCACCGGTGCGCACGTTGGCCGACCCCTGGAACATGAGGTGCTCGAAGAGGTGCGCGAAACCCGTGTGCCCCGGCACCTCGTGGCCGGACCCGACCCTCACCCAGAGGTTGACCGCCACCACCGGGGCCGTCGCGTCGGGCTGCACCACCACGCGCAGGCCGCTGGGCAGGGTGCGTTCCACCAGGGGGAGGTCCACGGGCATGCGCGCCACCCTACGTGGCGTCGGGCACACGACGGCGCTCCCCCCATCACCCGTGGGCGATGGGGGGAGCGTCCGTGGTGCGGCGGCCGGTCAGGCCTGGCGGGTGGGCGCCGGGTGGGAGGTGATCTCCTTGACCTCCGGCGAGGGGGCGCCCAGGGCGTCGGTGACCCAGGCCTTGAGGGAGAGCGCACGGTTGCGCAGACCCGGCAGGTAGGCCAGGTGGATGCCCATCCACATCAGCCACGCGGGGACGCGGGTGAGCTCGACCTTCTTGTCCGCACCCAGGTAGCCGACGGCCTTGCCGCGGGCGATGACCGCGAAGGAGCCCTTGTCGAAGTAGGAGTACGGCTCGGTGGAGTCCAGGCCCACGGTGCGGCGGGCGATGGTCTCACCTGCGTGCTTGCCGGACTGCATGGCGTTCTGGGCGACGCCCGGGGCGCCGTCGAACTTGATCATGTCGCCGACGAAGAAGATCTCCGGGTGGCCCGGGAGGGTGAGGTCGTCCTGCACCACGACGCGGCCGGCGCGGTCGGTCTCGGCACCGGCCTTGTCGGCCACGACCTTGCCGATGCCGGCGCACTGCACGCCCGCGGCCCAGATCTTGGTGTCGGCCTCAATGGTCTCCGGCTTCTGGTCCTTCACCGACAGGGTGATGCCCTCGGCGGTGATGTCAGTGGCCATGGAGTTCAGGCGCACCTCGACGCCGAGGTCCTCCAGCTGGCGCTGCGCGGAGGCGCCCAGCTTCTGGGAGAACGGCGGCATGACCTGGCCCATCCCCTCGACGAGCACGAGGCGGGCCTCACGGGTGTCGATGTGCTGGTAGCGGTCGGCCAGGGTGCGGTTGCAGATCTCGGCGAGCTGGCCGACGAGCTCCAGGCCGGTGGGGCCGGCACCGACGACCACGAAGGTCAGGGCCTTGCGGGCGTCGTCCATGCGGCCCTCGGCGGCGGCCTTCTCGGCGCGGTCGAAGGAGTCGAAGATCAGGGAGCGCAGGTAGAGCGCGTCCTCGACGGTCTTCATGCCGGGGGCGAACTCGGCGAAGTGGTCGTTGCCGAAGTAGGACTGGCCCGCACCGGCGGCGAAGACGACCTCGTCGTAGGCGAAACGCTGCTCGGCGCCGTTCGCGGTGGCGATGACGGCCTTGCCCTCGAGGTCGATGTCGGTGACCTCGGCCTGCACGATGGTGACGTTGTCCTGGCCCTTGAGGACCTCGCCGATGGAGGGGGCCACCTCGTTCTCGGTGATGAGGCCGGTGGCCACCTGGTACAGCATGGGCACGAACAGGAAGGTGTCGGTCTTGCTGACCAGCGTGATGTCGACGTGCGCGTCGGCCAGCGCCTGGGCGGCGGAGATGCCACCGAAGCCGGATCCGACGATCACGACGCGGCGACGGCCGGTCGAGGCCGCCGGGGCGGCGGTGTTCTGGGCGGACTGAACGGACACGTGGAACTCCTCGGGATGCTGAGAGCAGGGGTGAACCGGACGTGGTTCCCCCCTACGGTACCCACTGCCCCGGGTGGTCCGTGCATCCCCACGGCACGGCCGCTCACCCGTGCTGCCCGGCCGCGCCCCGTGCACGACGAAGGGCCCGGAACCAGTGGTTCCGGGCCCTTCGGGCGCTTGCGGTCCGCGAGGACCTCGACGCGTTGGTAGCGGGGGCAGGATTTGAACCTGCGACCTCCGGGTTATGAGCCCGGCGAGCTACCGAACTGCTCCACCCCGCGTCGGCGAAGCAATACTCTAGAGCATCCCCGGGGCAGATGCAAAACGGCCCACTGGCGCGGGATCCGGGGGCGTCCACGCGCCCCGGCCCTCCACCACGGCCGGCACCACCCCGAGGCCCACCACCGCCGTGAGCGCGA
>NZ_KV824332.1:0-3468 GCF_001816045.1 Kytococcus sp. HMSC28H12 | reverse complement strand
CGCCAGCGGGTCGCCCGGGAGGCGCGCGCCGCGCGTTCCCGCGGCTTCCTGCGCCCGCGCACCCCCGGCCGTTGAGCCCGGCGCGTCGGCATGATCACATGGTCGACACCCCAGAAACCCTTCCTGCGCCACCCGGCGCGGGTAGCATGACCGCGACGAGTGTGGCCTGCCATCTGCGCAGGCAGAACTGAGAAGGAGTTCTCGTGACTGCTGATGTTGTGATCGTCGGGCAGGGCTATGTCGGCCTCCCCCTGGCGCAGGAAGCGACCCGGGCCGGGCTGAAGGTGGTCGGCTACGACATCACCCAGTCGCTGGTGGACGCCCTGAACTCCGGGGTCTCCCACGTCGACGACCTCTCCGACGCCGACATCGCCGAGATGCTCGCCGCCGGCTACGAGGCCAGCACCGACGAGACCCGCATGGCCGGCGCCAAGACCATCGTGATCTGCGTGCCCACCCCCCTGTCCGACGAGGGCGGCCCCGACCTGCGCGCCGTCGAGGGCGCCACCGCCGCCATCGGCCGCAACCTCAAGCCCGGCACCACGGTCATCCTGGAGTCCACCACCTACCCGGGCACCACCGACGAGGTCGTCCGCCCGATCCTCGAGGAGCTCTCCGGCCTGACCGCCGGCAAGGACTTCCACCTGGCCTTCTCCCCCGAGCGCATCGACCCGGGCAACGAGAAGTTCGGCGCCAAGAACACCCCCAAGGTCGTCGGTGGCTTCACCCCCGAGGGCGGCGACGCCGCCGCGGCGTTCTACGAGCAGTTCGTCGACACCGTGGTCCGTGCCAAGGGCACCCGCGAGGCCGAGACCGCCAAGCTGCTGGAGAACACCTACCGGCACATCAACATCGCCCTGGTCAACGAGATGGCCCGCTTCTGCCACGACCTGGGCATCGACCTGTGGGACGTCATCGACGCCGCCAAGTCCAAGCCCTTCGGCTTCCAGGCCTTCTACCCCGGCCCGGGCGTCGGCGGCCACTGCATCCCGATCGACCCGAACTACCTGTCCCACAACGTGCGCTCCCGCCTGGGCTACCCCTTCCGCTTCGTGGAGCTCGCCCAGGAGATCAACTCCCAGATGCCCACCTACGTGGTCTCCCGCGCGCAGGACGCCCTGAACGAGGACGGCAAGGCCCTCAAGGGCGCCACCGTGCTGCTGCTGGGCGTCACCTACAAGCCGAACATCGCCGACCAGCGCGAGTCGCCGGCCGTGCCGCTGGCCAAGGCCCTCGCGGCCAAGGGCGCGAACGTCCAGTTCCACGACCCCAAGGTCGAGCAGTGGCGCGCCCTGGGCGACCAGGCCACCAAGGTCACCGACGCCCTGCAGGGCGTCAAGGACGCC
Source organism: Kytococcus sp. HMSC28H12 (assembly GCF_001816045.1). Classification (NCBI taxonomy): domain Bacteria; kingdom Bacillati; phylum Actinomycetota; class Actinomycetes; order Micrococcales; family Kytococcaceae; genus Kytococcus; species Kytococcus sp. HMSC28H12. Next base: position 2,122 of record NZ_KV824332.1, on the reverse strand, counting down.
GACCTGACCATCCTGGTGCAGAATCACAAGGAGTACGACGTGCAGGCCCTGGCCGAGGCGGCCACCCGCATGCTCGACACCCGCGGCGTCACCACCGACACCGAGACCAGCCAGCGCCTGTGACCCCCGACCCCGCCGGGGTCCCCACCGCCGGCGGAGGGCCGTCCCCCCAGACCCCCTCCGCCGGCGGTTCGCTGTCCTCGGCCGAGCTCGAGGCCATCGCGCGCGCCAACGGCCTGCGCCGCGTGGGCCACCGTCCCCCGCTGGGCGAGTACCTGCGCGACCTGTGGAGCCGCCGCCAGTTCCTGTGGACCCTCTCCACCGCGCAGGCCTACGCCAAGACGCAGGAGTCCCGCCTGGGCCAGGTGTGGGCGGTGCTCAACCCGGTGATGCTGGCCGGCGCCTACTTCCTGATCTTCGGCCTGCTGCTGGACACCCGCGGTGGCACCCAGAACTTCGTCGGCTTCCTCACCGCGGGCATCTTCACCTTCGTGTTCCTGTCCACGGTGATGAGCCAGGGCGCCCGGGCGGTCACCGGCTCCATGCAGCTGGTGCGCTCGTTGTCCTTCCCGCGCGTGCTGCTGCCCATCTCCAAGGTGACCACGGAGCTCATCGCCGCCGTGCCCACCTTCGCGGTGCTGCTGGTCATCATGCTGGCCACCGGGGAGCGGCCCGATGCCGAGTGGCTCCTCTTCCCCGTGGCCCTGCTGCTCATCGCGAGCATGTCGCTGGGCATCGGCATGGTCTTCGCGCGGCTGGTGCACGACTCGCGCGACGCCGCCAACCTCATCCCGCTGGTCATCCGCCTGCTGCGCTACGTCTCGGGCGTCTTCTACAGCGTGGACCACTACCTGGGCGCCGCCGGTGCCCCGCACTGGCTGGCCGTGGTGATGACCTACCAGCCGGTGGCCGTGATGATGACGCTGGTCCGCGAGAGCCTCCTGGGCGAGACCGCCGTGGACCCCGTCACCTGGCTGGCCGGCCTGTTCTGGGCCGTCGTGCTGCCGCTGGGCGGCCTCATCTGGTTCTGGCGGGGGGAGGGCACCTATGGACGCGGCTGAGCGGGTCCCCACGGTGGTGGTCGACCACGTCGACATCCACTACCGCATCTACGGCACGGGCGAGCACCGCGCCGCCCAGAACACCGGCGAGGGCCGCCGCAGCGCCCTGGCCCGCGCCGGGCACCGCATGGTCGGTGGTGGGCAGGACGAGGTGCACGCCGTGCGCGGCGTGAGCCTGGTGGCCCACCGCGGCGAGTCCATCGGCCTCATCGGCCGCAACGGCTCGGGCAAGTCCACCCTGCTGCGCGCCATCGCGGGCCTGCTGCCGCCCTCCTCGGGGCGCATCTGGGTGCAGGGGCGCAGCACGCTGCTGGGCGTCAACGCGGTGCTCATGCCCACGCTCTCGGGCGTGCGCAACATCCAGATCGGCTGCCAGGCCCTGGGCATGTCACGCCACGAGGTCGACGAGCGGCTGGACGACATCATCGCCTTCTCCGGCCTCGGCGACGCCGTGAACCTGCCGATGAAGGCCTACTCCTCGGGCATGGCCGCCCGCCTGCGCTTCGCCATCTCCACCGCGGTGGTCCCCGACGTGCTGGTCGTGGACGAGGCGCTGGCCACCGGTGACGCGGACTTCCGCGACCGCGCGCAGAAGCGCATCGCGGAGATCCGCGAGCAGGCAGGCACGGTGTTCATGGTGAGCCACTCCAACGCCATGATCCGCAAGCAGTGCGACCGCGCCATCTGGCTGGACTCCGGCGTCATCAAGCAGGACGGCCCGGTGGAGGAGGTCATGAAGGCCTACGAGAAGGCCGGCCCCGGGGCCCGGAAGCCTGCCGCCAAGAAGCCGCAGCAGAAGGCCCCGGCCAAGCCTGCCGCACAGCAGGGCCAGAAGCCCTCGCAGAAGCCCGCCCAGCCGCCCCAGGCCTGATCCCGTGCGCGTCCTCGTCGTCACCACGGTCCACCACCCCGGCGACGCCCGCATCCGGGAGCGCCAGGTGGCCGCCATGCTCGATGCGGGGTGGCGGGTCACGTACGCGGCCTCCTTCACCGCGCACGGCCTCCCGGTGCCCGACGGCAGCGGGGGCCTGGACGGCATCGACCTGCCGCGGGCCCAGGGG
>NZ_KV824331.1:0-1090 GCF_001816045.1 Kytococcus sp. HMSC28H12 | reverse complement strand
GGAGGGGCACCCCACGGGGTGCCCCTCCTCGCGTCCGTCGTGCGGGCGCCGGGGTGCTCAGGGACGGCTGGCGCGGCGCTGCTGCGCCTTGCGCCAGAGGAACCACAGCACGGCGACGACGAGCAGCACGGCCACGACCTTGCTGATGATCCCCACGACGCCCTCCACGGCCTGCCAGTTGGCGCCCAGGGCGTACCCCAGTCCCACGAGCAGGCCGTTCCACACCAGGGTGCCCAGGAGCGTGTACACGAAGAAGGTGCCGAAGGGCATGCCCGAGGTGCCTGCGGGGATCGAGATGAGCGAGCGGACCCCGGGCACGCACCGGCCGGTCAGGACCGCGACCTTGCCGTAGCGGTCGAACCAGCGGTGTGCGGCGTCGGCGTCGTCCTCGTCCACCAGTGGCAGCTTGGCCATCCAGCGGATGGTGCGCTCCCGGCCCCACGCCCGGGCGACGCCGTACAGCAGGCAGGCGCCGGCGACGGCACCGGCGGTGGTCCACAGCATCACCTCCACCCAGCCCATCTGCCCCTGGCCGATGGTGAAGCCCGCCAGGGGGAGCACCAGCTCGCTGGGGATCGGCGGGAAGACGGTCTCGAGAAGCATCAGCAGGGCCAGGCCGGGGCCGCCGAGGGTCTCGATGGTGTGGGTGATCCACTCGCTCAGGTTGGGCATGGGGCAAGGCTAGGCCGGGGATGCTGGGGGAACCCTGTGGGGCGCCCGTGAATCACGCCTCACAGGACGGGGTGCACGACGAAGCCCCACCCGGTGGAACCGGGTGGGGCTTCGCGGCAGTCTCTCGGAGTGGCCAGAGGCGGGGTCGAACCGCCGACCTTTCGATTTTCAGTCGAACGCTCTACCAACTGAGCTATCTGGCCAGGGCGATGACCGAAATCATCGTTCCAGCGACCTCGACGGGACTCGAACCCGCGACCTCCGCCGTGACAGGGCGGCGCGCTAACCAACTGCGCCACGAGGCCTTGCATTCGCGCCTCACCGGCGCGACTGGAGAACCATACGTGAATCCACGCTGAGTGCAAAATCGGCTCCAGCAGGCGCGTCGGGGGCCCGTGCGCAGCGCACGGGCCCCCGA
>NZ_KV824330.1:0-8067 GCF_001816045.1 Kytococcus sp. HMSC28H12 | reverse complement strand
CGAGGTGACCGACCTCGGCGCGGGCGCCGAGCGGGTGCTCCACGACGGCGCGCGCTACCCCGTGGTGGGGGCCGACGTGGCCCTGCAGGACGGGACCGCCTGGCGCGAGTGGACCCGTCACCCGGGGGCAGTGGCCGTGCTGGCCACCCGTCCGGTGACCGGCGAGCCCGGCGAGGTGGAGGTCTACCTGGTGCGCCAGTACCGGCACCCGGTCCGCACCACGGCCTGGGAGGTGCCGGCCGGTCTGCTCGACCAGCCCGGGGAGCCGATGCAGGCCGCCGCGGCCCGTGAGCTGGCCGAGGAGGCCGCCCTCACCGCCTCGCGCTGGGTGACGCTCGTGGACTTCCACACCACCCCCGGCGGGTCCGCGGAGGCCATCCGGGTGTTCTGGGCCACCGACGTGGAGGACGTGGCCGAGGACTCCTTCGAGCGCCAGGGCGAGGAGGCCGAGATGACTGGCCACTGGGTGCGCCTGTCCGACCTGCTCGATGCGGTGCACGCCGGTGGGGTGCACAACCCGAGCACCGTCATCGGGGCCCTCGCCCTGGACCGCGTGCTCCACCGCGGGGCGCCCACGCGCCCGGCCGACGCGCCCTACGAGGTGGGTCCGCTCGGGCACCGCTGAGGGCCCGCGGAATCGATTGGCACACCAGCCGGCCCGACTGGCAGAATCCGCCGCATCGGCGAGGGCGGAGTGACGACCCGCGGGATCCTGCCGATCGCGCGTCCGGCGGACCGACGAGAGGCCGGGCGTCCTGCCCGGCGAAGGTGTGGTGGCACCGCGACCTGGCCCCCGCCCACACCTCCCGGGCTGCCGTTCCCCCTCACGGACGGCACCCCTCGGGGCGGCGTCCGTGACGGGAGACCCGACCCGAAAGGACGACCCATGCTCCGCACCCACCAGGTCGGCACGCTCCGCGCCGAGCACGCCGGCCAGACCGTCACCCTCACCGGCTGGGTGGCCCGCCGCCGCGACCACGGTGGCGTGGCCTTCCTCGACCTGCGCGACGCCTCCGGCGTGGCCCAGGTGGTGGCCCGCGACGAGGTCCTCGAGTCCGGTGGCGCCCACGACCTGCGCAACGAGTACGTCGTGCGCATCACCGGCGACGTGCGCGTGCGCCCCGACGGCAACGTGAACCCCGACCTGCCCACCGGCGAGGTCGAGGTCGTGGCCGGCGAGCTCGAGGTGCTCAACCCCGCCGCGCCCTTGCCGTTCCAGATCGACGAGCGCGTCGAGGTGGGCGAGGAGGCCCGCCTGAAGCACCGCTACCTGGACCTGCGCCGCCCGGGCGCCCGCTCCGCCGGTGCCGCCCTGCGCCTGCGCAGCAAGGCCAACGCCGCCGCCCGCCGCGTGCTGGAGGGCCACGACTTCGTGGAGGTCGAGACGCCCACCCTGACGCGCTCCACCCCCGAGGGCGCCCGCGACTTCCTCGTGCCGGCCCGCCTGGCCCCCGGCAGCTGGTACGCCCTGCCGCAGAGCCCGCAGCTGTTCAAGCAGCTGCTCATGGTCGGCGGCATGGAGCGCTACTACCAGATCGCCCGCTGCTATCGCGACGAGGACTTCCGCGCCGACCGCCAGCCGGAGTTCACCCAGCTCGACATCGAGATGTCCTTCGTCACCCAGGACGACGTCATGGCCCTCGGCGAGGAGATCGCCCAGGAGGTCTGGGCCCTCATCGGAGTGGACGTGCCCACCCCGATGCCGCGCATGACCTACCGCGAGGCGATGGAGAAGTACGGCTCGGACAAGCCCGACCTGCGCTTCGACCTCACCCTCACCGACTGCACCGAGTTCTTCGCCGACACGCCCTTCCGCGTGTTCCAGGCGCCGTACGTGGGCTCGGTCGTCATGCCCGGTGGTGCGAGCCAGCCGCGCAAGCAGCTCGACGCCTGGCAGGAGTGGGCCAAGCAGCGCGGCGCCAAGGGTCTGGCCTACGTGCTCGTCGGCGAGGACGGCGAGCTGTCCGGCCCGGTGAGCAAGAACATCTCCGAGGAGGAGAAGGCCGGCATTGCCGCCCACGTGGGCGCCAACCCCGGCGACTGCATCTTCTTCGCCGCCGGCCCGGCCAAGGAGGCCCGCGCCCTGCTGGGTGCGGCCCGCCTGGAGATCGGCCGCCGCTGCGGCCTCATCGACGAGGACGCCTGGTCGTTCCTGTGGGTGGTGGACGCACCACTGTTCGAGCCGGCCGCCGACGCCGTGGCCTCTGGTGACGTCGCCGTGGGCGAGGGCGCCTGGACCGCCGTGCACCACGCCTTCACCTCCCCGAAGCCCGAGTGCATGGACACCTTCGACACCGACCCGGGCGAGGCCCTGTCCTACGCCTACGACATGGTCTGCAACGGCAACGAGATCGGCGGTGGCTCCATCCGTGTGCACCGCCGCGACGTGCAGGAGCGCATCTTCAAGGTCATGGGCCTGTCGACCGAGGAGGCGCAGGAGAAGTTCGGCTTCCTCCTGGAGGCGTTCTCCTACGGCGCCCCGCCCCACGGCGGCATCGCGTTCGGCTGGGACCGCGTGGTGGCCCTGCTCTCGGGCAGCGACTCGATCCGCAACGTCATCGCCTTCCCGAAGTCCGGTGGCGGCTACGACCCGCTGACCGACGCCCCGGCGCCCATCTCCGCGCAGCAGCGCGAGGAGGCCGGTGTGGACTTCGAGCCCGAGGAGGACGAGGACGCCGCGCAGGACACCTCGGAGGTGGCCCCGGCTACGAGCTGAGCGCCGGCCGCGCCCATGGTTGGCCCGGCGCCCTCAGCAGCAGCCGGCCGTGGCCCCGTGCCACGGCCGGCTGTCCCATGCCCAGGCGGTCTCGTAGCCGATCGACCGGTAGAGCGCCCGGGCGGTGTCGTTGTCGCTGTACATGCCCAGGGTGCAGACGCCGGTGCGCCGGACCTCGGCGAGTGTGAGCGACTCCGTCACCAGCCGGCCCAGCCCCTGCCCGCGGGCATCCCCGCGGGTGACGATGCCGGCCAGGTGCGGCACCTCGTCGGTGAAGGGCTGGCTCGCCCCGAGGGCCAGCAGCGGCCCCTGGGTCGGCCGGCCCTCCAGCGCGCCCTCGCGCACGCCCTGCCACAGGGTGCTCAGGCCAGCGCCGGGTTCGCCCTCGGCGGTGGGGGACCACTGCTCGGAGAAGGCCGCCATCTCCGCGGCGTCGGAGGCGTCGTCGAGGGTGACCACGGCGTCGAGGCCGAGGCGGCCACCGGAGGTCGGGGCGGACGAGACGGCGGGGGAGCTGGTGCGTGGCGCGGTCACCCACATCCAGTCCCAGCGCCCGCCGGGCTCGATGCCGTGCGCGTCGAGCAGGTGCCCGTGCTCGGCCGGCACGCTGATGCCCTCGGCGCCCCACTCGGCCAGCAGGTCGTCGAGGACCTCGTGCACCAGGGCCTCCATCCCGGCGCGCGCTCCGAACAGGAAGGCGCTGCGCCGCACCCGGCCGAGGCGGTGACGCACCCGGAGCGTGGCGACGGCACCCCGGTGCTCCAGGGCGGGGGCGGGGAGATCGGCGGGCACGCCCCAGCGCACGTAGGGGTCGTGGCCCGAGGCCTCGAGGAGTTCTGCACGGGTCCGGATCTGGCGCACGGGCGCAGTGTGCCACCGGCGTCGCCCAGGTGTGCGCCACCTACGCTGGGGGCATGACCGACACCCCCGACCTGTTCAGCACCGCCGGCGGGGGAGCCGGCACCGGGGGAGGGCAGGCCGTGCCCGGCGCGGACTGGAACCCCGACGAGCCGCTCGCCGCCCGCCTGCGGCCCCGCTCCCTCGACGAGGTGGTCGGCCAGCGGGAGGCGCTGGCCCCGGGGAGCCCCCTGCGCCGCCTCATCGAGGGCCGGCAGGGCGTGGCCGGGTCGTCCTCGGCGATCCTCTGGGGACCGGCGGGCACCGGCAAGACCACGCTCTCGCGCCTGGTGGCCGATGCCGCGGGCCGCACCTTCGTGCAGCTCTCGGCCGTCACCGCCGGGGTCAAGGACGTGCGTGCGGTGATGGACGCCGCCCGGCGGGAGAAGGCGATGTACGGCCGGCAGACCGTGCTCTTCCTGGACGAGATCCACCGGTTCACCAAGGCCCAGCAGGACGCCCTGCTGCCGGGCGTGGAGGACCGCACCGTCATCCTCGTGGCCGCCACCACGGAGAACCCCAGCTTCACAGTGGTGACCCCGCTGCTGAGCCGCTCGATCCTCGTGCGTCTCACGAGCCTGGCCGACGAGGACGTGCGCACCCTGCTGGAGCGCGCCGTGGCCGACGAGCGGGGTCTGGCCGGGAGGTTCGCCCTCACCGACGAGGCCCGTGACGGCATCGTGCGGCTGGCCGGGGGAGACGGGCGCCGTGCGCTCACCACGCTGGAGGCGGCCGCGGGCGCCGCGGAGTCCGCCGTGCCACCGGGCGCCGAGGGGGACGACCCGGTGGAGATCGCCGCAACGCACGTGGAGCAGGCGCTGGACACGGCGGTGGTGGGCTACGACCGGGACGGTGACGCGCACTACGACGTGACGAGCGCCTTCATCAAGTCGATGCGGGGCTCGGACGTGGATGCCGCCCTGCACTACCTGGCCCGGCAGATCGAGGCGGGGGAGGACCCGCGTTTCATCGCGCGTCGCGTGGTCATCGCCGCCAGCGAGGACGTGGGCATGGCCGACCCCGCGGCCCTGCAGACCGCCGTGGCCGCGATGCACGCCGTGGCGCAGATCGGCATGCCCGAGGCGCGGATCGTGCTCGCCCAGGCCGTGGTGCACGTGGCTCTCGCGCCGCCCTCGAACGCCGTCTACACCGGGATCGACGCGGCGCTGGCCGACGTGCGGGCCGGCAAGGGACGTAGCGTGCCGCCCCACCTGCGTGACGCGCACTACTCCGGTGCGGCGTCGCTGGGCCACGGGGTGGGCTACCAGTACGCGCACGATGCCGACGGCGGTGTGGCCACCCAGCAGTACCTGCCCGAGGACCTTGCTGACGCCAGCTACTACCGGCCCACCGGGCGGGGTTTCGAGGCCACCCTGGCCGAGCGGTGGCAGCGCCTGCGGGCCCGTCTGCGCCGCTGAGGGATCCCGCGGCGCCGGCCGCAAGGTGTAGGCCGCGTCACGGCTACGTCACGAATCGGTTACAGCCTGACGCGTTCTCTGGCGGAGACACTCTCGGGTCCACATGATGGGCGTGCCCAAGCGGGCACGACCATCACCGAGGAGACATCAGTGCAGAGCCTGGACGACTCGAAGCTCTCCCGCGACGCCGACCCGGCCACCGCGACGCCGGCGACTCAGGACGGCGGAACGACCGCGGCCGCGACGGCCTCGACGCGCTTCGAGACCAAGACGCCGACCCAGATTGCCCTGCGGCGCCTGGCGTACGACAAGGTCGCGATGATGTCGCTCGGCTGTGCGCTGACCTTCGTGCTCCTCGGCCTGTTCGCGGGGACCATCAACAACCTGCGCGGTGTGGACCCCCTGGTGGGAGACACCAACCTTATCGACGTGGGCGGCTACCCCCTGTTCACCGCCAGCTGGGAGTACCCCTTCGGCGTCGACACCGGGAACGGCCGTGACCTGCTGGGGCGCTGGCTGCTCGGCATCCGCCCGTCGCTGATCATCTCGGTGACGGCCGCTGTGGCCGTCACGGTGATCGGCACGACCTTGGGCCTGCTGGCTGGCTACCTCGGCGGCATCGTCGACAACATCGTGTCCTTCCTCATCGACGTGGTGCAGTCCCTGCCCTTCCTGCTCTTCGCCATCGCCCTGGTGCCGATCGCCGTGAACCGCGTCGCGGGGATCAAGGGCGGGTTCATCCCCGACGATCAGGTGGCCGACATCCGCTTCTGGGTGCTCACCGTGGTGCTCATCCTGTTCGGCTGGCCCGGTCTGGCCCGCCTGGTGCGTGGTGAGGTCATCTCGATGCGCGAGCGCGAGTACGTGCAGGCCGCCCGGGCTCTGGGCGTCCCCACGGGCCAGATCCTCCGCAAGGAGATCCTGCCCAACCTGCTCAGCCCGATCATCGTCTCGCTGACCACCGCGATCCCGGCGTTCATCGCCGCCGAAGCCGGTCTGTCCCTGCTCGGGGTCGGCCTGCGCGAGCCGGCCGTCTCCTGGGGTCTGACCATCCAGGGTGCGCAGCACTCGTTCATGCAGCACCCGCTCTACCTGTGGATGCCGGTCATCGGACTCTCCCTCCTCGTGCTCTCGCTCAGCCTGCTGGGCGATGCCGTGAACGACGCGTTCAACCCCCACACCCGTCGCTGACCGTCGGTCACGACCTCACACACGTCCCCGGACTCACCGGGGCGCCCAGAAGGAGATACCCACCATGCGACTCACCCAGTTCGCAGCCGTCGCGGCCGTCGGCTCCCTGACCCTTGCGGCGTGCGGCGGCGGTAGCCCGTCGGACAACAACCAGAGCCAGACCGGTGGCGGTGACACGACCTCCGGTGGTGGCGAGACCACCTCCGGTGGTGGCGAGACCACCAGCGAGGCGCCCAAGGAGGCCTCCGCCGGCATGGTGCCGGACGCCAAGGGTCCGGCCAAGGAGGTGGAGGGTGCCAAGAAGGGCGGCACCCTGAAGATCCTCTCCGCGGCCGCCCCGGCCACCTTCGACCCGTCCGCGCAGTTCTACCAGGACGTCAACGCGATCATGAACCTCACGACGCGTCGCCTGACCCAGTACCGCACCAACGCCGACGGCACCTCCGAGCTGGTCCCGGACCTGGCCACCGACCTGGGCACCGAGTCCAAGGACGGCAAGACCTGGACCTTCACCCTCAAGGACGACCTGAAGTACGAGGACGGCTCGCCGATCACCGCCGAGGACGTGGCCTACGGCATCAAGCGCTCGTTCGCCCAGGAGGAGCTGCCCGGCGGCCCCACCTACCAGAACGAGTACTTCAAGGACGGTGACAAGTACAAGGGTCCCTTCCAGGACGGTGAGGACTTCGCCGGCGTGACGGTCAAGGACGAGAAGACCATCGAGATCCACCTCAAGCAGAAGTGGCCGACCTTCCCCTACTTCGCCGCCTTCACCCAGATGTCGCCGATCCCCAAGGACAAGGACACCAAGGAGAAGTACGGCGACCACCCGCTGGCCACCGGCCCGTACAAGTTCAAGGAGTACCAGAAGGGCGCCCGCCTGGTCCTGGAGAAGAACGACCAGTGGACCGCCGACTCCGACCCGGCCCGCCACCAGTACCCGGACACCATCGAGTTCACCTTCTCCGGTGACTACGACGCGTTCGGCCAGCAGATCGCGGCGAGCAACGGCCCCGACGCCACCTCGCTGATGTACGACGGCGTGCCCGGTGGTGTGGCCCAGCAGTTCCAGGGTGAGCTGAAGGACCGCTTGGCGAGCAACTCCAGCCCGTGCGTGTCCTACGTCTCCATGGACACCCGCAAGATCCCCCTGGAGGTCCGCAAGGCGGTCGCCGCCGCGTGGCCGTACGACCAGATCCGCAAGGCCGCCGGTGAGACCGAGCTGGACTTCGACCCGGCCACGTCGTACATGTCCACCTCGGTGCCGGGCTTCAAGCCGGAGCCCTCGGAGAACCTGCCCGGTCAGGGCCAGGGTGACCCGGAGAAGGCCAAGCAGATGCTCAAGGACGCCGGCAAGGAGGGCTTCGAGCTGTCCTACTACTACTCGGTGGACAACCCGGTGGCCCAGAAGACCAACACCGCCCGGAAGCAGGCTCTCGAGAAGGCCGGCTTCACGGTGAAGGACCAGGGTGTGCCGCGCGCCGAGATGCGCGAGCTCATCGCCAAGACCGACGCCGACACCAACATGATGATGGGCCCGGCCGGCTGGTGCTACGACTGGCCGCAGGGTGACGCCGTGTACCCGGCCATCTTCCTGGGCTCCTCGCAGCTCTCCGGCCACTCGGTCGGCTTCCTCAAGGAGGCCGGTCTGGACAAGGAGATGAACCGCATCAAGGCCCTCCCGGCCGAGAAGCAGGGTGCGGAGTGGTCGAAGTTCGACAAGAAGGTGCGTGACGAGTTCCTGCCGGCCATCCCGACGGACGCCAGCAAGGCCAACGCCATCTTCGGCACCAAGGTGCACAACGTGAACATCGACCCGAACCTGGGCATGCCGGACCTCGCCGG
>NZ_KV824329.1:0-6091 GCF_001816045.1 Kytococcus sp. HMSC28H12 | reverse complement strand
GGCCGCGGCGGTCACCGGGTCGGCACCCACCTCAGAGGGCCCGCCGGTGGGCGCGCAGGGCCGCCACGTCGGCCGGGTCGCCCTCGAGGGTCACGCGGGCGGCGTCCTCGCGGCCGAAGGAGAAGAGCAGCAGCTCCACCGGCTCCCCGGTCACCACCACGGTGTTCCGCCCCGCCGGGGGACGGCGCACGGCGGCCCGCCCGGTGCCGGGGGCCACGAGCACCACGCCCACCGGCGCCTTGCGGTGGGTCAGGCGCGCGGCCCGGGAGACCGCGGCCCAGGCGGCCTGCTGGAGATCGGCGTCCTCCCGGGGCTCCCAGCCCGGGGTGGCGCGGCGCGCGTCCTCGTGGTGCACCACGTACTCGGCGATGTTGATGGCCGGTCCCACGCCGGGCAGGGCGAAGGGCATCCACGGTGCGGGCCCACGGGAGAAGGTGACCAGCAGGGTTCCCCAGTCCCGGGCGGCGAACTCGTCCTGCACCGCGGCGGTGTGGGAGCGGGCCGGGCCGGGCAGCCCGATGCCGGGCAGCACGTCGGGACGGCGCTCTCGCACCACCATGTGGGCGAGCATGTCGCGGGTGGTCCACCCCTCGCAGAGCGTGGGGGCGTCGGGGCCCAGCGAGCGCAGCGTGGCCACGAGGGCGGCACGCTCGCGCTCCACCAGGGCGGCGGTGCTCGGGCGGGTGTCGGAGGACGGGTTCGCGGACGCGGTGGGAGCCATGCGGCCATCCTGTCACCGCCGACCGACAACCTGCTGGACGGTGCCCGGGCGCCGGCTGGGAGGGCTCCCGCAGGAGGTCGTCGGTGCTGCGTGAGAGTGTGAGGTCCACGTCACCCACCTGTCCACGGAGGTCCCTCGTGCGCGTCGCCACCGGCCGGTCGTCCACCGACCTGCTCACGGAGCAGGTCTCCGGCGTGGAGGCCCTCGCGGTGGTGTGGCGCGGCATCCGCCGGGAGCCCGGCTGGTTCACCCTGGCCGTGCTCGGCTCCGTGGTCTGGGCGGGGTCCATCGTCGGGGTTTCCCGCGCCGTCGGCTGGGCGGTGGAGCACGTCGTCGAGCCGGCCGCCGGGCAGGGTTCGGTCACCTGGCGGGCGGCCCTCACCGGCTTCGCCGTCGTCCTGGGCGCCCACCTCCTCCAGGCGGCCTCGATGCTGGTGCGGCGCCTCTCGGCGGGCCTCGTGACCTTCCGGCTGGGTGCCACCTACCGGCGGCTCGTCACGGACGCCTACCTGCGCCTGCCGCTCTCGTGGCACCGGCGGCACCCGGGCGGGCAGCTGCTGAGCAACGCCAACGCCGACGTCGACACCACCTGGCGCATCTTCATGCCCCTGCCCATGTTCGTCGGAGTGCTCTTCCTGCTGGTCTTCGCGGGGGTCTCGATGTACCTGGTGGACCCCCTGCTGGCCGCGGTGGGGGCCGTCGTCTTCCCCGTGCTGGCGGCGCTGAACATCTGGTACCAGCGGGTGATGTCGCCCCGGGCGCAGACCACCCAGGAGCTGCGCGGCGAGGTCTCGCGGGTGGCGCACGAGAGCTTCGAGGCCGGGCTGCTCGTGAAGTCGATGGGGCGGGAGGACGCCGAGGCCGGGCGCTTCGGTGCCAGCGCCACCGACCTGCGCGACGCGGCGGTCTCCATGGGCCGGGTCCGTGGCCTGTTCGACCCCCTCATCGAGGCCCTGCCGCAGGTGGGCACCCTGGCCGTGCTCGTGGTGGGCACCTGGCGGGCGTCCCACGGGCACGTGAGCACCGGCGAGGTGGTGCAGGTGGCCTATCTGTTCACCATGATGGCCATGCCGGTGCGGGCCCTGGGCTGGACGCTCTCGGAGGCCCCGGCATCGGCGGTGGGCTGGCGACGGGTGCAGGCCGTGCTCACGGCCCCGACCGGTCCGGCGGCCGGGACCCGCCGGCTGCCGGGGACGGGCGGGCTCGCGGTGCGCGTGCGCGGACTCGTCCACGCCCACGAGGACGCCTCGGACGACCCGGCGCTGCGGGGCGTGGACCTCGACCTGCCGGCGGGCTCCACGGTGGCGCTCGTGGGGGCCACCGGGGCGGGGAAGTCGACGCTCGCCTCGGCGGCGCTCGGACTCGTGCGGCCGACCGCGGGCACCATCGAGTACGACGGGGTGCCGCTGGAGGAGGTGGCGCCCGAGGCCCTCGTGGGGGCGGCCTCCCTGGTGGAGCAGACGGCCTTCCTCTTCGACGACACCGTCCGCTTCAACGTGGCCCTGGGCGCCGACCTCGGCGACGAGGAGCTCTGGGCCGCCCTGGAGCTCGCACAGGCGGCCGACTTCGTGCGCGCCCTGCCCGACGGGCTCGACCAGCAGGTGGGGGAGCGGGGCGGCTCGCTCTCCGGCGGTCAGCGCCAGCGCATCGCCCTGGCCCGCGCCGTGGTCCGCCGCCCGCGGTTCCTCGTCCTCGACGACGCCACGAGCGCCCTCGACCCGGCGGTGGAGCAGGCCGTGCTCTCCCGGCTGCGGGAGGCCCGGGCGGGCATGACGGTGCTCGTGGTGGCCTACCGCATGGCCACCATTGCGCTGGCGGACACGGTCGCCTACCTCGAGGACGGCCGGGTGGTGGCCACCGGCTCTCACGCCGAGCTCATGGCCAGCCAGCCCGGGTACGCCCGCGTGGTGGGGGCCTACGCCGTCGACCACGCCCAGCGGCAGGAGCAGGACGGGGGCCGGGCATGAGCACGCGGACGCAGGAACCTCTCGAGCAGGGCCGTGGGTCGCGGATCGGTGTCTCCGAGGCGGGGACGCTCGCCACGGTCCGACGTGGCCTCGCGCTCTCCCCGGAGCTCACGCGCGGGTTCGGGCTCACGCTCTTCCTCGCGGGGCTGGCCACCCTCGGTCGCCTCGCGGTGCCCGTGGCCGTGCAGCAGGGCACCGACCACGGGCTGCTCGCCGAGGGCGGCCCCGACGTCCGGTACACCCTGCTCATGGCCGGCGCCACGGCCCTGGTGGTGGTGCTGCTCTCGGCGGCCACCTACGCCGTCAACGTGCGGCTGTTCACGGCGGCCGAGAGCGGGCTGGCCACCTTGCGCACCCGCGCCTTCCGCCACATCCACGACCTCTCGGTGCTCACCCAGAGCACGGAGCGGCGCGGTGCGTTGGTCTCCCGTGTGACCAGTGACGTCGACACCATCAGCCAGTTCGTGCAGTTCGGCGGCATCATGCTCATCCTGTCCGTGGGGCAGGTGCTGGCCGTGACCGTGCTCATGGTGCTCTACAGCCCGTGGCTCGCCCTGACCGTGTGGCTGACCTTCCTCCCGATGCTGCTGGGCATCCGCCGCCTGCAGCCGTTCGTGGGACGCGGGTACACCCGGGTGCGCGAGCGGGTCGGCACCATGCTGGGCGCCATCACCGAGTCGATCGCCGGCGCCTCCACCATCCGGGCCTACGGCATCCAGCAGGTCACGCGGGAGCGCACCACCGAGGCCGTGCTCGCCCACCGGGCCGCGGCCGTCCGGGCCCAGACCCGCACCGTGACCGTCTTCACCCTGGGCATGCTCTCCTCCGGCGTCGCGGTGGCCGCGGTGGTGGGCGTGGGCGCCCTGCTCGTGGGGCGCGGCTGGATCAGCCTCGGCGAGATGGTGGCCTTCGTCTTCCTGGTGCAGCTGTTCACCGCCCCGGTCAACCAGGCCACGGAGATCCTCAACGAGCTGCAGAACGCCGTGGCCTGCTGGCGGCGCGTCATCGGCATCATCGACACCCCGGCCGACGTGGCCGACCCCGCGGACGGCGTCGAGAGCCCCCGCGGCCCGGCCACCGTGACCTTCGAGGGGGTGTCCTTCGCCTACCCCCGCAGCGGGCGGGTGCTCCACGAGGTCGACCTGGCCTTCGAGGCCGGGCGGCGGCACGCCATCGTGGGGGAGACGGGGGCGGGCAAGACGACCGTGGCCAAGCTCATGACCCGGCTGCAGGACCCGGCCCAGGGCGCGGTGCGCCTCGACGGCGTGGACCTGCGGCAGATCACCTTCGCCTCGCTGCGGCGGCGCATCGTGCTCGTGCCCCAGGAGGGCTTCCTCTTCGACACCACGCTCGCGGAGAACCTGCGCTTCGCCGCGCCTGAGGCCACCGACGCCGAGCTGCTGGCGGCGGCCGACGAGCTGGACCTGCGGGACTGGGTGGACACCCTGCCGGCGGGCCTGGAGACCCCCGTGGGGCAGGCCGGGGAGTCGCTCTCGGCGGGGGAGCGTCAGCTCGTCGCCCTGCTGCGGGCCCGGCTGGCCGACCCGGACCTGCTCGTGCTCGACGAGTCGACCTCCGCGGTCGACCCCGGCACGGAGGTGCGCGTGCAGCGGGCGCTCGAGCAGCTCACGCAGGGGCGCACGTCCGTGGCCATCGCGCACCGTCTGTCGACCGCCGAGAACGCCGACGTGGTGGTCGTGATGGACTCGGGCCACGTCGAGGCGGTGGGGCACCACCGCGAGGTGCTCGCCGCGAGCCCGACCTACCAACGCCTGCACGCCTCCTGGGCGGCGCAGCGAGAGGACGTGAGATGACCAAGTCCCGTGTCGTGCTGACCGGCCTGGCCCTGTGCGGCCTGCTGGGCGTGCTGCTGACGACCACCTGGGTGTCCGGGACGCCCAGCGGGGGTCTCGGGGGCGGTGCTCCGGTGGAGCTCACGGGCTCCGAGGCCAGCAGCCTGGTGCGCCCCGCTCTGTTCACCGCCGTGGCGGGCCTGCTCGTCGCCGCCTTCCTGGGGCCGGTGGCGCGCCGGGTGGCCGGGGTGGTGGTGACGCTCTCGGGGCTGGCCGTGGCCTGGGCGGCCGCCGCCCTGCTGCTGGACCCCGAGGGGCCGGTCACCGCCCGCGCGGCCGAGGACTGGGGCCTGGCCGGCAGCGCCTCGGTGCACGCCGATGCGACCGCCTCCTGGGCGCCCTGGGTGGCGGCCCTGCTCGGCGTCCTGCTCGCCCTGGTGGGCGTGGCCGTCCTGGTGGCCCGCTGGCAGGGACTCGGCGCCCGGTACGAGCGCCGGGGGCAGGCGACCCGGACGGAGGAGCCCCTGTGGGACAGCCTCAGCCGCGGCGAGGACCCGACCTGAGATACTGACCCGAGCGCAACCCGCACGTCCCGAGAGGAACACCCATGACCCAGGCCCCGCACGCCCCGCAGCACCCCACCCGTCTGCCCGAGCCGCCGGAGGTCCACGAGGACCACGGCCACAGCACCGCGGCGTGGACCGGCACGATCCTCATGATCGTGGGCTCCGTCGTCATCGCGCTGGGCATCGTGCTGCCGAACGACGTGATGACCTACGCCGGTGTGGCCCTCACCGTCGTCGGTGCGCTCGCCTGGCCGATCATGGCCAAGATGGGGTTCGGCAGCAAGCACGGCCAGTGAGCGGCACGGTGCTGGACGCCATCGTCGACGGCGTCCGCGAGGACGTCGCCGCACGAGAGCGTGCAGTGCCCCTGAACGCCCTGGGCGAGGCCGCGGTGGCCCCGCCCCGCCCCGTCCTGGAGGCTCTCCGCACGCCGGGCGCCTCGCTCATCGCGGAGATCAAGCGCCGCAGCCCGAGCAAGGGCGACCTGGCGCCGATCGGGGAGCCTGCCGACCTGGCCCGCACCTACGCCGGCGTCGGGGCCGCGGCCATCTCCGTGCTCACCGAGGAGCGCCGCTTCGGCGGGTCCCTGCAGGACCTCGTGGCCGTCCGCGCCGCGGTGGACACGCCGCTGCTGCGCAAGGACTTCCTCGTCGGGGAGTACCAGGTCCGTGAGGCCCGCGCCGCCGGGGCCGACCTCGTGCTGCTCATCGTGGCCGCCCTGGACCAGCCCCTCCTGGCCGACCTGCTGGCCCTGACGCACGAGCTCGGCATGGAGGCCCTCGTGGAGGTGCACGACGAGGAGGAGCTCGAGTGCGCCGTCACGGTGGGCAGCCGCATCATCGGCGTGAACACTCGCAACCTGAAGACCCTCGAGGTGGACCCTGCCACCCCCGCCCGCCTCGTGCCGCAGGTGCCCGGTGGCGTGGTGGCCGTGAGCGAGTCCGGCATCCGCACCCCGCAGGACGTGCGCACCGCCGTGTCCGCCGGTGCCCGCGCCGTGCTCGTGGGCGAGGCGCTGGTCACCGCCGCCGACCCGGCCGCGGC
>NZ_KV824328.1:0-2475 GCF_001816045.1 Kytococcus sp. HMSC28H12 | reverse complement strand
GCCGGCGGCACCCCGCCGGGCGCCGAGGCGGCCCGCGCGGCCGACGCCCAGGTGCGTCGCGCCGTGGACCTCCTGACGCGCACGACCTCCCGAGGTGAGACCCGATGAGCTCCCCCCTGAACTCCCCCGCCGGGGCACCCCACGACGGCGCGCGCCCCGGCACCCCCCGCCGTGGTCGTCCCTGGGAGCGCACGCAGCCGGTCTCGGCACTGCTCGTGACAGGGCTCCTGCTCACGGTCTTCTGGCCGGCCACCCACCTCTTCGCCGACGGCGGGTGGTGGGGGTCCACGGTGCGCCTCGTGCTGGCGCTCGTGGCCACCTCGGCCGTGGTGCGCCTGCTCACCGGCTCAGCCGTGCTGGGCAGCCTGGTCCAGGGGCTGGTGGCCCTGGTGTGGCTGCTGCGCGGGACGCTCGCCGGCACCCTCGCCCTGGGCGTGCTGCCCACGCCCGCCACGGCCACCGCCGTGGCCGAGCACGTGCGGGCCACCGGCGAGCTGCTCGCCGTGGCCTCGGCCCCGGTGCCCGCCGACCCCTCGCTCACCTTCTGCCTGCTGGCGCTCGTGGCGCTGGTGACCGTGCTCACCGACTCCGCCGTGCACACCGCCCGCTCGGTGCTCGTGGCCGCCATCGCACCGCTGCTGGTGTTCGTGACCCTGGCCGCCAACCGCACCACCCACGAGCCGTGGTGGTGGTTCCTCGTGCTGGCCCTGCTGTTCACCGCCCTGCTGGCCCTGCACCGCTCCTCGGAGACCGCCGACGACGCGGCCCGCGGCCAGGGCGTGACGGGCGCCCCGGGGCGTGGCGTGCTGCTGGCGACGGCCGTCGTGCTCACCGCCGCCGCCGTGGCGGCCGCCCTGGTGGTGCCGGCGACGCTGCCGCAGCGCGACCAGCAGCTCTCCGGGCGCGGCCTGGCCGAGAACACCTCCCTGACCACGGTGGACTTCACCGAGTCCATGGACCTGCGTGCCGACCTCACCAGCGGTGACGAGCGCCCGGTGGTGCTCTGGCACAGCTCCTCGGACGACCCGGGCCCGCTGCGGATCACCGCCACCGATCGGTTCGCCGACGACCGATGGCAGCCCGTGGAGGGCCGGGCGGCCGCCGAGGTGCTGCGCGACCCGCGGGCGGTGCAGGGCACCGTGCCGGACAAACTGCCGCGGGTGGACTGGGCCGACGTGCTCAAGAGCTCCACCGAGCAGTTCGCGGTGACCGCCACCGGCATCCGGCCGCCCTTCCTGGCCACGCCCTCGTTCCCGGTGGACCTGCGCTCCCCCGTGGCCGTCACCGGTGACCCGCGCACGGACGCGGTGTGGGTGGCCGAGGAGGCCCAGCGCTACGAGGGCGCGGTCCTGGAGCCGCGCGTACCGGAGAAGCTGCGCACCGACGGCGGCCAGAACGCCGACGACGTGACCGCCGCCAGCCTGGAGGTGCCGCAGGAGCTGCAGGCCGCCGTGAGCGAGGCCAACGCCGAGGCGGTGGACCCGCAGGCCGCCCCCCTGGACAAGGCCCGCGCCATGCAGGCCTGGCTGCGCAACGGCGACTTCCGGTACTCGCTGGACGCCGCCGAGCCGCAGGCCGGGGAGTCGATGGTGGAGGCCTTCCTGCGCGAGCGGCGCGGCTACTGCACCCAGTACGCGACCACGATGATCATGATGGCCCGGCAGCAGGGCATCCCGGCCCGCATGGCCATGGGCGTGCTGCCGGGTGAGGAGACCGGCGAGCAGCTGGGCCGGGGGTCCGACGTGGGCCCCGAACGCCTGGTCCGCCGCAACGACGCCCACGCGTGGCCGGAGCTGTACTTCGAGGGCGTGGGCTGGCTCCGCTTCGAGCCGACCCCCTCGAGCCGCGCCTCCGCGGCGCCGGAGTACAGCCAGCCGACCGCCGCGCCGAGCACGCTGCCCTCGACCTCGCCCTCCCCCAGCGAGGCCTCGCCGTCGCCGAGCGAGAGTTCGTCCGACGCCTCGGCGTCCCCCTCCCCGTCGTCCTCCTCCGACGAGGCCTCCCCCTCGCCGTCCTCGGAGGACGCCGGCCAGTCGTCCACCGGCGCCCCGGCCTGGCTCGAGTGGGTGCTCACGGCCCTGGGCGTGCTCCTGCTGGTGGCCCTGGCGCTGGCGGTGCAACCCTGGCGGGCGCGCCGCGCACGGGCCCGCGTGCTCGAGCGCGAGGACTCCCCCTGGTCGGCGGCCTGGGAGGTGCTGCGTCTGGACCTGCTGGACCGCGGCATCACCACCCGCGCCGCGGACACCGTGCACGGCCAGGCGGCCCACCTGCTGGCCCAGCGGCCGGGCCTGGACGACCGTCCCCTGCACGAGCTGGCGCAGCGGGTGGACGACGCCCGCTACGCCCGCCCGGTCGAGGGCGGCGCCGGACCGGAGGCCGAGCGGGCCGAGGCCGACGCGCTGCGCGAACAGGTCGTCGCCTCGCTCGACGCCACCGAGGGCGGCGTCGACCGTCTCAAGCGGGTGCTCTTCCCCG
>NZ_KV824327.1:0-4947 GCF_001816045.1 Kytococcus sp. HMSC28H12 | reverse complement strand
CAGGCCGTGGCCGCCGCCCGCCGCGCCTTCGACGCCGGCGAGTGGTCCGCCCTCCCCACGCCCGAGCGGGCCGACCTCGTCTCCCGGCTGGCCGACGCGCTGGAGGCCGAGAAGGAGGAGGTGGCCCGCCTCGAGGCGCTCGACACCGGCAAGCGAATGGTCGAGGCCCGCATCGACATGGACGACGTGATCGGCGTCTTCCGCCACTTCGCCGCGCTCGGCCAGCAGCACGCCGGCCGCGTGGTGGACACCGGCATGCCCGACGTGGAGTCGCGCGTGGTGCACGAGCCGGTGGGCGTCTGCGCGCTCATCACCCCGTGGAACTTCCCGCTGCTGCAGACCTCCTGGAAGGTGGCCCCCGCCCTGGTGGCCGGCAACACCTTCGTGCTCAAGCCCAGCGAGAACACGCCCCACACCGCCGTCTGGCTGCTGCGCACCCTGGAGCGCCTCGGCCTGCCCGCCGGCGTGGGCAACCTCGTGCTCGGCCCCGGCGACCCCGTGGGCACCGTGATCACGGAGCACCCGGACGTGGACCTCGTCTCGTTCACCGGCGGCCTGCGGACCGGGCGGCGCATCATGGCCGCCGCCGCGCCCACGGTGAAGAACATCGCCCTGGAGCTGGGCGGCAAGAACCCCTTCGTGCTGTTCGCCGACGCGGACCTGGACGCCGCCATCGACAACGTGGTCACCGCGATCTTCCTCGACGCCGGGCAGGTCTGCTCCGCCGGCAGCCGCCTCGTGGTGGAGGAGTCCGTGCACGACCGCGTGGTGGACGAGGTGGTGCGCCGCGCCGAGCAGATCCGCCTCGGCGGGCCCTTCGACGAGGAGGCAGAGAGCGGCCCCCTCATCAGCGAGGCGCACCGCGACACGGTGCACGCCTACGTGCAGGCCGCCGTGGCCGAGGGGGCGCAGCTCCGCTGCGGCGGCGAGGCACCCGGCGGCGAGCTGTCCTCCGGGTGGTTCTACCGCCCCACCGTGCTGGACGGCTGCCACACCTCCATGGACTGCGTGCAGGACGAGAGCTTCGGCCCCGTGCTCACCGTGGAGACCTTCCGCGGCGACACCCCCCAGGAGGCCGAGGACGCCGCCGTGGCCCTGGCCAACGACACCATCTACGGCCTGGCCGGCGCCGTGTGGACCGAGAACGCCGGCCGCGCCGCCCGTGTGGCCCGCCGCCTGCGCCACGGCACCGTCTGGGTCAACGACTTCCACCCCTACGTGCCGCAGGCCGAGTGGGGCGGCATGAAGCAGTCCGGCATCGGGCGCGAGCTCGGCGTCGAGGGGCTGGGGGAGTACGTGGAGACCAAGCACGTGTGGCACAACACCCGCCCCGCCCGCGCCGACTGGTTCGCCGACCGCGGCTGAGCCACCCCGGCCGGCCCACCGGCCCCCATCGACACC
Organism: Kytococcus sp. HMSC28H12; assembly: GCF_001816045.1. Taxonomy (NCBI): domain Bacteria; kingdom Bacillati; phylum Actinomycetota; class Actinomycetes; order Micrococcales; family Kytococcaceae; genus Kytococcus; species Kytococcus sp. HMSC28H12. The sequence continues at coordinate 3,546 of NZ_KV824327.1, read as the reverse complement.
ACAGACCACACCGACCCGTGAGGAGAACCATGAGGAAGCGCTACGACTACGTCATCGTCGGGGGCGGCTCGGCCGGCTCCGTGCTGGCCAACCGCCTGTCCACCGACCCGTCCACCACCGTGCTGGTGCTCGAGGCCGGACGGGCCGACTTCGTCTGGGACCCGCTGATCCAGATGCCTGCCGCCCTGGTCTTCCCCAGTGGCAACCCGCTCTACGACTGGGCGTACGAGTCCGAGCCCGAGCCCTACATGGGTGGCCGCCGCATCAAGCACGCCCGCGGCAAGGTGCTGGGCGGCTCGTCCTCCATCAACGGCATGATCTTCCAGCGCGGCAACGCCGGCGACTACGAGAAGTGGGCGCAGAACGAGGGCCTGGAGCACTGGGACCACGCGCACAACCTGCCGTACTTCAAGCGCATGGAGACCTGCCTGGCCGGCGCCGACGCCTGGCGCGGTGGGGCCGGCCCGCTCAAGCTGGAGCGCGGCCCGGCCAGCTCCCCGCTCTTCCAGGCCTTCTTCGAGGCGACCCAGCAGGCCGGCTACCCGGCCACCGACGACGTGAACGGCTACCGCCAGGAGGGCTTCGCGCCGTTCGACCGCAACGTCTTCCAGGGCTCGCGCCTCTCGGCCTCCCGTGCCTACCTGTGGCCCGTCCGCAAGCGCAAGAACCTGCACGTGCGCACCCTGAGCCACGTCACCCAGCTGCGCTGGGAGGGCACCCGCGTGACCGGTGTGGACTTCGTCCGGGGTCCGCGCCGCACCCCGCACTCGGTGGAGGCCGGCGAGGTCATCCTCTGCGGCGGTGCGTTCAACTCCCCGCAGACCCTGCAGCTCTCCGGCGTGGGTGACCCCGCCACCCTGCAGGCCGCCGGCGTCACCCCGCGCGTGGAGCTGCCCGGCGTGGGCGAGAACCTGCAGGACCACCTCGAGGTGTACCTGCAGCACACCGCCACCCAGCCGGTGTCCATGGCGCCCTGGCTCGACCTCAAGAAGGCGCCCTACATCGGTGCCGAGTGGCTCTTCCGCAACCGCGGCCCCGGCGCCACCAACCACTTCGAGGCCGGTGGCTTCATCCGGACCAGCGACCGCGTGGACTACCCCAACCTGATGTTCCACTTCCTGCCCATCGCGGTGCGCTACGACGGCACCGCCGCCGGTGGCGACCACGGCTACCAGGTGCACATCGGCCCGATGAACTCCGACGTGCGCGGCGACCTGCGCATCCGCAGCAACGACCCCTTCGAGCACCCCGCGATCCGGTTCAACTACCTCTCCACCGAGAACGACCGCCGCGAGTGGGTGGAGGTCATCCGTGCCGCCCGCCACATCCTGGCGCAGCCGGCCTTCGCGCCCTTCGACGGTGGCGAGATCTCGCCCGGTCCGGCCGTGGAGACCGACGAGGAGATCCTCGACTGGGTGGCCAAGGACGCCGAGACGGCCCTGCACCCCAGCTGCACGGCCAAGATGGGCCGCGACGCCATGAGCGTGGTGGACCCCGACACGATGCGGGTGCACGGCACCGAGGGCCTGCGCGTGGTGGACGCCTCGGTCTTCCCCTCCATCACCAACGGCAACATCTACGCCCCGGTGATGATGGTGGCCGAGAAGGCCGCCGACCTCATCGCCGGCAACACCCCGCTGGCCCCCGAGCACCCGCCGGTCTACCGCGCCAACGCCGGCATGCCGCTCTTCCCGCAGGGCGACCCGCGCAACGACGCGTGGGACGCCCGGGACGAGGTGCCCACCGCGGAGCAGGCCATGGCCGGGGAGACCCGGTGAGCGGGGCCACCGCGGCCGGGCCGCGGCAGGAGGGCCACCGGGCAGGGGTCGAGGCCCCTGCCCGGGCCGGGGTCGTATGGCCCGTGCTCGTCGCCTCGGGCGTGGTCACCGCGCTCGTGGCCGGGTGGGCCCTGGCGGCCCCCGAGCAGGCGGCCACCCAGCTGGGTGCCCTCACCACGTGGATCGCCACCTGGTTCGGGTGGTTCTACATCGCCCTGGCCACCGCCGTGCTGGTCTTCGTGGTGGTGCTCGGCGTGCGCCACTCGCGCACCCGGCTGGGCGCCGACACCGACCGCCCCGAGTTCTCCACCTTCGCCTGGGCCGCGATGCTGTTCGCCGCCGGCATCGGCACCGACGTCATGTTCTTCGCCGTCGCCGAACCGGCCAGCCAGTACCTCGCGCCGCCGCAGGGCAAGGGGGAGACCCTCGACGCCGCCCGCGAGGCCACCGTGTGGACGCTCTTCCACTACGGCGTCACCGGGTGGGGCATGTACACGCTCATGGGTATCGCGCTCGGGTACTTCGCGCACCGCCGCGGGCTGCCGCTGGCCGTCCGCTCGGCGTTGTACCCCCTCATCGGGCAGCGCGTCCGCGGGCCGGTGGGGCACGCGGTGGACACCGCCACCGTGCTCGGCACGATCTTCGGCGTGGCCACCTCGCTCGGCATCGGCGTGGTGATGCTCAACGTGGGCATCGACATCCTGTTCGGCACCGGGCAGGGCATCGCCCAGCAGGTGGGCCTGGTGGTGCTGGCCGTGGCCGTGGCGACGGTCTCGGCCACCACCGGCGTGGACCGCGGCATCCGGCTGCTCTCGCAGCTCAACGTGGTGCTGGCCGTGGCCCTGGCGTTGTGGGTGCTGGTCACCGGCGACACCGCCTTCGTGCTCAACGCCGTCGCCATGAACGTGGGCGACTACGTGGCGCTCTTCCCGGGCACCACCCTGGACACGATGGCCTTCGACCACCCCGAGGAGTGGATGAGCGCCTGGACGCTCTTCTTCTGGGCGTGGTGGGTGGCCTGGGCGAGCTTCGTGGGCATGTTCCTGGCCCGCATCTCGCGCGGCCGCACCATCGGGCAGTTCGTGCTCGGCACGCTCACCATCCCGTTCACCTACATCGTCATGTGGGTGTCGATCTTCGGGAACTCCGCGGTGCAGCGCATCCGGGGTGGCGACACCGCGTTCGGCGAGCTCGCCGTGGACTCCCCGGAGCAGGGCTTCTTCACCCTGCTGCAGGACCACCCGCTGCCGATGCTGCTGGTGGGCGTGGCCACCTTCGTGGGCCTGCTGTTCTACGTGACCTCGGCCGACTCCGGCGCGCTGGTCATGGCCAACCTCAGCTCCGACCTGCCCGACCCGGAGACCGACGCCCACCCCGCCCTGCGCATCGGGTGGGCCGTGGCCACCGGCGTGCTCACCATCGCGATGCTCGTGGTGGGCGGCATCCCGGCGCTGCAGAGCGCCACCATCGTCATGGGCCTGCCGTTCGCGGCGGTCATGGTGCTGGTGATGGTGGGGCTGCACCGTGCGCTGGAGGCCGAGCGGGCGCGGGTGGACGCCCACCGTGCCTCGCTCACCGGCCAGCTGGCCCGCGGCGAGGGGCACGGACGCTCCTGGCGCACCCGCCTGGGCACCACCCTCGGGGCGGTGAGCGTGGCCCGGGCCACCGAACGGCTCGAGGAGGTGGTGCTCCCGGCCCTGGAGTCGGTGGCCACCGAGCTGCGCCGCCGCGGCGTGGACGCCCACGTGGAGGCCAGCGAGCCGCTGGA
>NZ_KV824326.1:0-1905 GCF_001816045.1 Kytococcus sp. HMSC28H12 | reverse complement strand
CACGACTACACCCTCAGATCGGATGAGCCGGATATCCGCCTCGATGAAACTGGTCAGGCTGTAGACCAATTCAAACGCGCCGGAGGCTGCTTCGTGCCAGAAGGCGCCAGCGAAGTCGTCAGACTCGAACTTCGATCCCACTTGGGCGATCGCTCGCACCCTCGATCCACCGGTGAAGAGAACAACGTCGCCTGTGGCCAGTGCATCGAACACCTTGGCGTTGTGTCGCACCATGCCCCAGTAGCGGGCGGACCCCTCTGGGTGCACGGTCTGGATCAGTCTTGCCGCGTGGGAGGGGACGACGGATGCGACGACCTCATTCGACAACGGGAAGTCCAGCGTCCTTTCCCAGTTATCGCGCGCGATGCGGTTTCCGTAGCTCGGTTGGATGAGGACTCGGGACATGCCTCGCTGCCTTTCGGCGCGGGAGGCATGTCCTTGAAGCGGAAGCCAGTCGGTGCGCGGTGCTGTTCGTGGGCCCGCGGGCCCGGTCGGTTACTGGTTCACGAGCCGCTTGAGCGCGGCCTGGGTCTCGGGGTCGACGGCGAAGATGCGCACCGACTGCATTCCGCGGGTCAGCAGCACCTTGTAGACGTTGCGCACGAGCGCGTCGAAGTGCTCGTCGGGGACCTTCGTCCGGTTGCGGAAGTCGGGGTCGCGGTTCTCGGCACGCACCGAGACGAATCGGCCCTCGCGCATCACGAGGTCGGGCCCGATGATCACGCCGGAGTGGTCGTACTCGAACCCCTGCGCGGTGTAGATGCACCCGACCTGCCCGAACCCCGCCGGGTCGGTGGCCCACAGCGCTGACGGCGGCGCCCCACCGACGGACCGGTCGCCCTTGAGGTTCCACGGCCTGGCCCAGTGCCCGATCTGCACGTCTCGCGGCAGGTTGCCGAGCTTGTCGGGGTCGCCCCATGGCCAGCAGTAACCGGCGGTGATGCGGGAGGTGAACCCCTCGGCCTCCAGCGCCCGGAGCTGGTCCTCCATCTGCTGCGGGGAGTCGACCACGCGCACGTCCATGCGCCCGTCCCCGGTCCACGCGACGGGCCCGCCCGGCTCCAGCCCGAGCAGTCGGAGCACCCACTGCACGTACTCCTCGGAGCCGCCGCACCGGAACTGGTCGTCCAGGCTGATGTGCACCACATCGATGCCGGCCGCCTCGGCCGCCTGCGTGATGTCGTGCACCGTCCCCATCTCGCCGGGCCGCACCACCTGATGGTCGTCCAGCAGGAACACCGGCACCCGCGCGGCCGCCAGCAGCTCCTCCACCTGAGGTCGAGCCGTCTCGCGCAGGTGCTTGGGCGTGTACCGCTGCACGGAGTTGCGGCGGATGCGGTGGGCCTCATCCAGGATGAGGCAGTCCAGGTCGTTCGGCTCCGCCTCCATGAACTGGTTGAAGTACCCGAACAGCTTGCGCACGCGCGGGTTGCGGTGAGCGGCCACCTTGCGGAGCGTCTGGGTGAACGACCGCGAGCCGGTGGCGTGGACGACGGTGCGCCCCTGCCGCGCGAGCTCCCCCATCAGGCTGAGGGCGATGACGGACTTGCCCGAGCCCGGGCCGCCGCTCACCACCACGGCCGTCTTAGTGTTGTTCCGCCGGGCCTTGGTCACCGCGTGGAGCACGTGCTCGTAGGCGGCGCGCTGCTCGTCCAGCAGCACGAACTGCTCACGGTGCTGCACCTCGTCGGCGGCGACGGCGAGCAGTTGGCGGCTCGGGGCGATGCGGCTGCCCAGCAGGAGGTCGGCGGCCTCCACGCCCGTGCCGGTCTCGCTGAAGCGCGAGCGCAGGAAGGCCAGCCAGTCGGCCCGTCCCTGCCCGGTGAACAGGCGGGAGCGCTCGTCCTGCGGTCGCTCGAGCAGGTCGGCGACGCCCAGGTCGGTGGCGTTGTGCAGGTACGCGGC
>NZ_KV824325.1:0-6263 GCF_001816045.1 Kytococcus sp. HMSC28H12 | reverse complement strand
GGCCTCGGAGCCCAGCACGGACGCGGCCCCGGCGAGGAAGCGCGAGGGCTCGCGCTCGCTGCGCGCCCCGGGCCGCCCCTTGGCCCGGGAGAGCAGCAGCCGGTCCCGGGCACGGGTGATGCCGACGTAGGCCAGCCGCCGCTCCTCGTCGACGGCCTGGGGCGTGCGGGCCAGCGAGATCGGCATGAGCCCCTCGGAACACCCGATGATGAACACCACGGGCCACTCCAGCCCCTTGGCGGCGTGCAGCGAGGCCAGCGTGACCCCGTCCATGGCCGGGGCGTGCTGCTCGGCCGCGCGCCGGTCGAGCTCGGCCACGAGGTCGGCCATCCGGGCCTCGGGGGCGGCGGCCGCGAGGTCCTCGGCCACGGTGAGCAGCGCCTGCAGGGACTCCCAGCGCTCCCGCTGCGCCCCGCTGGACTGCGGCGGCTCGTGCGTCCACCCGGCCCCGGAGAGCACGTCGGCGGTGAGGCGCACCAGCGGCAGCTCGCCGTCGTCGCTGCGCACCGCGCCGCGCAGCAGGACGATGCCGGCCCGCACCTCCTGCCGGTTGAAGAAGCGCTCCCCGCCCCGCACCAGGTAGGGCACACCGGCGCGCGCCAGGGCGGTCTCCACCGCCTCGGACTGGCCGTTGGTGCGGAAGAGCACCGCCACGTCGCCCGGGGTCACCTCCCCCGATGCCGTGAGCTCCCCGATGCGCTGGGCCACCCAGCGGGCCTCGGCCTCGTCGTCGGCGTGCACGGTGAGCTCCGGCTCCGGGCCCGGCGGGCGCTGCGCGTGCAGCTCCACCCGGCCGGCCGCCGAGCGCACGTCGCCGGCGATCACCGCGTTGGCCACGCCGAGCACCTGCGGCGTGGAGCGGTAGTTGCGGTGCAGCTGCACCGAGGTGACCCCGGGGTGGCGCGTCGGGAAGTCCAGCAGGTGCTGGGGCGTGGCACCGGTGAAGGAGTAGATGGTCTGCGCCGCGTCGCCCACCACGCACACGTCGTGGCGCTCGCCGGTCCAGGCCTCGAGCAGGGCCTGCTGCACGGCGTTGACGTCCTGGTATTCGTCCACCACGAAGTGCCGGTACTGGCTGCGCACCGTGCGGGCCACGTCGGGGCGGTCACGCAGGATCGCCAGCATCGAGAGCAGCACGTCCTCGAAGTCCATGACCCCGCGGTCGCTGGCCACCTCGGCGTAGACCTCCAGCAGCCGCGCCATCGCCGAGGGGTCCAACCCGCCGGCCGAGCGCTCCAGGCGCCGGGCCTCGGCGGCGTAGGTGGCCGGGGTGAGCAGCGAGACCTTGGCCCACTCCACCTCGGCGGCCAGGTCGCGCACGGCGGTGCGGTCGACCTCCAGACGCAGTCGGCTGGCGGCCTCGGCCACCAGCGGCGCCTTGGAGTTGATGATCTGCGGCGGCGCGCCGCCCACCACGTGCGGGTGGAAGTACTGCAGCTGGCGCAGCGCCGCGGCGTGGAAGGTGCGCGCCTGCACGCCCGGCACGCCGAGCGCGCGCAGGCGGGTGCGCATCTCCCCGGCCGCACGCGCGGTGAACGTGACCGCCAGCACCTGCTGGGCCGGGAAGGCCCCGGCGTGCACGCCGTAGGCGATGCGGTGGGTGATGGCGCGCGTCTTGCCGGTGCCCGCACCGGCAAGCACCCGCATCGCGCCCACGGGGGTGGCCGCCACCTGCCGCTGCTCGGGGTCGAGCCCCTCGAGGATGCGCTCGGGGTCAGTCACGCACGGACCCCCGCACCTCGTCGCGCACCGGCAGCGGGCCGCCGTACCACTGCTCGATGAGGCGGCGGGCGATGGAGAACGGCCCCGGCAGGCCCACCTCGCGCGCGGCGAGCGCGGCGGCCAGGCCCTCCCGGGACACCCAGCGGGCCTCGGCGATCTCGTCGTGCTCCAGCGCCGTGGCGGGCACCTCGTCAGGCTGCGCCCCGGCCCGGGCGGTGAAGCCCACCATGAGCGAGGCCGGGAAGGGCCACGGCTGGGACCCCGCGTAGGTCACGTCCGACACCTGCACCGACACCTCCTCGTACACCTCGCGCGCCACGGCCTGCTCGAGCGTCTCGCCGGGCTCCACGAAACCGGCGAGCACCGACAACCTCCCCTCCGGCCAGTGGCGGCCCCGAGCCAGCAGCAGCCGGTCGCGGTCGTCGACCACGGCCATGATCACCGCGGCGTCCGTGCGCGGGAAGTGCAGGCGCCCGCCCTCCTCGCGGCGCACCCAGCCGGAGGAGACCACCTCGGTCTCCGCGCCGGTCTCCGGGGAGAAGCGGTGCCGCTGGTGCCAACGCGCCAGGGCGACGGCCGTCATCGCCGCCTCGCGGTCCTCCTCGCCCAACGCGCTCCCCACCACCTTGAGGTCCGCCCAGGAGGCCCCCTCGGGCAGCTGCACCGCGTCCTCGTCGGCCACCACCACGGCCACCAGCGGGCCGTCGGCACCCCGGCCCAGGAAGACCTCGACGCCGTCGGCCACCCCGTCGGCGTCCAGGTCCGGCAGCTCGCCGGCCGGGGAGGTGCGCCACAGCACCGCCGCCGGGCTGCCGGTCACCGCCACGTCCCCCTCGAGGGTCACCCAGAGACGCCGGTGGGGTGCCTCACGCCCCCACGCCGGCTCCCCCGCCGCGCTCCCCCGCAACCACGCGGCCCGCTGCAACGCGGGCTCGTTCCGGGCGGACGACGCGGGCGGTGTGGGAGGGCTGGACACACCCGCAGCCTATGCGGCCGCACTTAGGGTGTGCGCATGGATCCGGCGCCGTACCTCGCCCTCGTCGTGGCCCTGGCGGTCGTGTGCCAGTGGGTCGCGTGGCGCTGGAAGGTGCCCTCCCTGCTGGTGCTGCTGCTGTGCGGCTTCGCCCTGGGACGGGTGGAGTCCCCCGACACCGTGCTGGGGCAGACCATGCTCTTCAGCGGCGTGAAGCTGGCCGTCGGCATCATCCTCTTCGAGGGGGCGCTCGGGTTGCGCCTGCGCCAGGTGCCCGACCTCGGCAAGCCCATCCTGCGGCTGTGCACGTGGACGGTGCTCATCACCTGGGTGCTCGTCACCCTGCTGGCCTGGGGGCTCGGGTTCGACCTGCGGGCCGCGCTGCTCGTGGGCGCCATCCTCACCGTCACCGGCCCCACCGTCATCAACCCCATCCTGCGCACCCTGCGCCCCACCCGGCGCGTCTCCCAGCTGCTGCGCTGGGAGGGCATCGTGGTGGACCCCATCGGCGCCATCCTCGGCGTGCTGGTGCTGCAGGTGGTGACCGCCACCGGCCGGGCCGGCCCCTGGGCCGACGCGGCGCTCACCCTGGTGCGCGCGGTGGGCGTGGCCGTGCTGCTCACCGTGCTGGTGGGCTGGCTGCTCACGTGGATGATGCGCGAGGACCTCATCCCGGACTACCTGCAGGGCGTCACCTTCCTGGCCGCCGCGCTGGGCTCGATGACGGCGAGCAACACCGTGCAGCCCGAGTCCGGTCTGCTCACGGTGACCCTGCTGGGCATCCTGCTGGCCAACCAGACCGACCTGCACATCCAGCACATCATCGAGTTCAAGGAGAACCTGCAGGTGCTCTTCGTGGGCGCCCTGTTCATCGTGCTGGCCGGACGGGTGGAGCCCGCGCAGCTGGTGGAGGTGGCCCCCGTGGCGGCCGTCTTCGTGCTCGGGCTGGTGGTCATCCGCGTCGTCGCCATCGGGGTGGGCCTGCGCGGCACCGACGTGACCCGGGCGGAGCGGACGCTGCTCATGTCGATGGCGCCGCGCGGCATCGTGGCGGCGGCCGTCACCTCGATCTTCGCGCTGGAGTTCGGCCACGCCGCCGACCACGCCATCAGCCTCGGCGAGGCCGCCCGCGAGGACGGCGACGCCGCCCTGGCCGCCGCGCTGTTCGAGCGCGCCACCGACCTGCACGCCCTCTCGGTGGAGGTGGACCGCCTGGTGCCGCTGGTGTTCATCGTCATCGTCTCCACCGTGGCCCTGTACGGCCTGGGGGTGGGCCGGCTGGCCGAGCGGCTCGGACTGGCCACCGCGAGCCCCCGCGGGGTGCTCTTCTCCGGCGCCGCGCCGTGGGTGGTGCCGGCCGCCAAGCGCCTGCGCGAGCTGGGGGTGCCGTCGGTGATCGTGGCTCGCGAGCGCGCGGACCTGCGGGCCGCCCGCATGTCCGGCCTGCGCACGGAGGCCGCCAGCATCATCAGCGAGTACGCGGTGGAGGACATGGACCTGGCCGGCATCCGCTCGATGGTGTGCGCCACCCGCGACGACGACACCAACGCCATCGCCGCCGGGGAGTTCTCCCACGTGCTGGGGCGCAGCCACGTGTACACCCTCAAGCGCCACGAGGACACCGAGCGCGCCCGGCAGGCCACCGCCGGCCACCTGGTGGGCAACATCGCGTTCTCCCCGCCGATGGACTACGACGAGCTGCTGCAGCGCACCCGCAACGACCACAAGGTGACCTCCACCGAGCTCACCGAGGAGTACGGCTCGGACGACTTCTGGAACGACCACCCCGAGGCCGTGGTGCTCTTCGTGCACTCCGAGGAGACCACCCGGGTGGCCTCCGGCAAGCGGCAGTCCGGCGAGGCGGGGAACACCTTCGTGGCCCTGGTGCCGGTCGGCGCTGACGGCACGCCGGCCACCGGCCCGGTGCCGACCACCACCGGCGCGCACCCCGCGGTGGTGTGAGGCGGACGTGAGAAGGTGGGCGCCGATCTCCGGGAGGTGCAGGTGAAGAAACCGGTTCGCCCCACGTGGGCACGCATGGCGGCGTGGTCGGTGGCCGCCGTCCCCTCGATCGCACCCCGCGGGGTGGCGTGGGTGGACTCCGGGGGCGCGGACCACGAGGTGGCCCAGGTGGTGGACGCCGACGACCGGCGCTGGTCGGTGCGCCGCACCGACACCGACGCCACGCCCGGTGAGCGGCTCGCCGAGACACTGCCGACGGACCTGCGCGGTGCACCCCCGGCCGTGGCCGGCAGGACGATGCTGGGCGACGGCTCCACCGTCAGCGTGCGGCCGTGGGTGGCCGGGCGCTCCCTGCGCTGGGTGATGGTGCGCCCGGGCGACGCCGTGGTGGAGCACTTCGCGGCCTTCCTCGCCGCGCTGCACGGCACGGACCCCGCAGCGCTCGGCGACGCCGCCGAGGTGCCGACCGCGGAGGACCTGCGCATCGAGCGCCTTGATCTGCTGGACCGTGCCGCCTCGACCGGTGTGGTGCCGCCGCGTCTGCTCTCCCGGTGGGAGGAGTCCCTCGAGGACACCGAGCTGTGGGTCGTGCAGCCCTGTGTGGTGCACGGACGCCTCGTGGACGAGCACGTGCTGGTGACCGCCGACCACGACCTGGCCGCCGTCATGGGCTGGTCCGGGGTGCACGTGGGCGACCCCGCGGAGGACTTCGCCGTGGTGAGCCGGTCGGCCACCCCGGACGTGCTGGGGGCCGTGCGCAGCCGCTACGCCGAGCTGCTGGGCCGCACCGACGAGCGGCTGCTCGAGCGCGCCCACCTGGTGGCCGAGATGCGCGACCTGCCGCGGCTGGTGGTGGCGCACACCCGCGGGGACTCGGCGACCGTGGCCGACATCGAGGCCGAGCTGGCGCACCGCTCGCGGCTGCTCGCCGAGGCTGAGGAGCTCGACGCCTGGGAGTGAGGCCGGGCTGGCGGGGGTGGTCCGCCGCGGCACCCCCGTCCTCGCCGGCCTCAGGCCTCCTCGCCTGCGCGCAGCAGGCCCACGAGGCGTTCGAGTTCCGCGCCCGCGGGCAGGGTCGGGCGCAGCGTGACGCCGTTGCCGGCGTGGAAGAAGGCACCCCCCACCACGGCCGGGTCGAGCCCCTGCCAGGCGGCGAACGCCTGCCGGTAGCAGGCCAGCTGCACCGCGGCCACGGCCGCCTGCTGCCCACCGGGCGCGGACGAGGTCTTCCAGTCCACCACCACCCACTCCAGGCCCTCGGCCCGTTCGGCGGGTGAGGCCGGGAAGATCGCGTCGGCACGCCCGCGGACGGTCAGGCCCGCCACGGTGGTCTGCAGCGGCAGCTCCACCCAGCGCGGCACGCGGTCGGCCCACTCGCTGGCCCGGAAGTTCTCCCGCAGACGCTTCAGCTCGTCGCCGGTCCCGGCCGGGGCGTCGCCACGGTCGCCCTCGGCCGCGTCGGCCCACAGCGCCTCCTCCTCGTCCTGCGTCACGTCGAACAGCTGCGCCGGCGCCCACTGGGACTCCACCCACGCGTGGAAGTCCGTGCCCCGCCGCGCCGCCCGGGCAGGCGGCGTGGGCACGGGACGCGCGAGGAAGCGCCGGG
>NZ_KV824324.1:0-2806 GCF_001816045.1 Kytococcus sp. HMSC28H12 | reverse complement strand
CAGGCGGGCCTCGAGCGTCTCGGCGGACCGCGCCCGGGCGGTGGCGCTGCCCTCGAGCTCGGCCGCACGCTGCTCGGCGGCGCGGCGGGCGGCCTTCTCGGTGCGGGCGGTCTCGCGCCACTCGGCGATCTTCTCGTCACGCCACTTGATGGCGGGCAGGTCCCGCAGCGTCTGTCGGAGCATGGGTGCAGGGTAGGCCGCCGCGCACCACCGCGCCGCCCTCCCGCGGGGGGAGGGCGCCGCTCAGTCGGCCTGGGGCAGGTAGGGCCGCAGGATCTCCGGCACCGGGTGGTCACCGGCGATGTTGCGGAAGGGCCGGCCGTTGTTGGCCAGGTCGATCTGCAGACGCATCTCGGCCTCCTCCCACATCAGGCCCAGGCGCGCGTCCTCCAGCGGGAAGACGTGCTGGCTGCCACCGGGCACCAGGGTGATCTCCCCCATCACGATGCCGCGGGTGGTGCCGTAGAGGTCCACGCGCACGAAGGGCAGGGGAACGGCCTTGGAGAGCACCTTGGCGAACTCCACCATCTGCGGCAGCTTCGGGGAGAAGGGGATGTCGGTCTGCGAGGCCGGGTCGCGGCGCAGCGGGATGTCGCGGCACTGGGCGTCGAAGTAGCGGAACTGCAGGTTCTCCTGCCAGCCCTGCGCGCCCCGGTGCATGGGGGCGCGGCGCGCGAAGCCGTAGCCCACCTCGCCGTAGAAGGCGTAGATCTTGATGTCGGCGGGCAGCGGGTCGTCGCCCACGTCGGCCACCAGCATCTCCTCGGCGAACCAGGGGCCCAGCAGCTTGCGGTCGGTGGTGAGGTTCCTGACCACCTCGGCCCCGGTGATCCGGCGGCGTGTGGTGTCGTTGACCTCGTAGAGGTCGCGGGCGGCGTCCACGCGGCGCAGCGGATACACCCCGCGCGAGCCCGCGCCCCCGTTGGACTTGATGACGAACTCCTCGGGCAGCTCCGAGAGGTCGATCTCGTTCTTGCGGGTCCAGATGCGCAGCACATTGGGCGGCTGCACGCCGTGGCTGGCACCCAGGGCCAGGTTCTGCAGCTTCTTGGGGATGGCGCTGCGCGGGTGGTTGCGCAGGCCCTGGCTCTGCAGGTGCATCCGGCGGCGGCGGGCCTCGTAGAGGTGGTCCACGAAGCTCGGGTAGGCGCGCGCGTCGCCCGGGGCGGCGCCGACGGTGCCGGGGTACCCGGCATCGTTCAGGGCCTTGACCTGACGGCGGGAGAGTTCGGCGCGCGGCAGGGTGCCGGGCTTGTCGCGGGTGAGGGTGGCGCCGTCGAGGTCGTCGCCGGGCTCCACTCCGGTGACGCCGGCCGAGGCACCGCGGAGGCGCTCGATCTCGGCCCGGGCCTCGCGGAGCTCGGCCTTCTGCTGACGGGCGAGCTCGCGCCACTCGTTGATTTTCTCGTCACGCCACTTGATGGCGGGCAAATCACGCAGGGTGCGTCGGATCATTCTCCGGACACTACCGGCCGATGCGGGCCCGACCGCACCAACGCGCCTCAGTCCACGCCGTGGTCGGCGAACCAGGAGGCCACCCGGCCCAGGTGGCGGTCCCCGGTCCAGAAGGCCGGCTGGGAGTGGTCGGCGCCGGGCACCACGTCGAGGCGGGAGTCGACGCCCTTGTCGCGCAGGGCCTCGTGCATCTGGCGTGACTGGGCGGCGGGGGCCACGCAGTCGGCGTCGCCGTGCAGCAGGTAGGTGGGGGCCGTCCTCGGGCTGGCCAGGGCTACGGGCGAGGCGGTGCGGCGCAGCCGGTCGCGCACGGCGGGGTCGGTGGCGTCGTGCATGAGGATGTGGTCCTCGGCGGCCGTGGCCTTCGGGCAGCCCATGGCCCGGCGCTGCTTCTTGCCGGTGAGCGGATCGTAGATGCCGAAGTAGCCGACCACGGCGTCGACCGTGCCCGGGTGCGTGGCCGACTCCAGCGCCACGAGGTGGCCCCCGGCCGAGTCGCCGAAGAGGCCCACCTGCCGGCCGGCGCCCTGGCTGCGGGCCTTCTTCACCGCAGCGGTCACGCCGGCGTGCACGTCGTCCTTGGTGGCCGGCCAGGGGTGCTCGTCGGCCTTGCGGTACTCCACGGTGGCCACCCACAGGCCCTGGTCGTGCAGACGCTGCACCACCCGGTTCTTGCGGGAGGACTCGTCCATGAACGCGTCGGCGCGGCCGCCCACCCAGCCGCCGCCGTGCACGAGCACCACGACGTCCCGGCCGGGCTCGCCGGGCAGCAGGGCGTACTTCTGCTCGGCGGCGTCGCCGTAGTGGTACCAGTCGCTCCAGCCCTCGTCCGGGCTGGTGGGGCCGGACTCGCTGGGGCTCGGGCTGGGGCCGTCGGTGGGGCTCGTGCTGGAGGGGTCGGTCGGGTCGCCGGGCCCGCTGTCCGAGGGGGTCGGGGCGGAGTCGGTGGGGTCAGGCTCGTCCGTGGTCGGGGCCGAGTCGGTGGGGCTGGGCTCTTCCGTGGCCGGGGCCGAGTCGGTGGGGTCGGGCTCGTCCGTGGCCGGCGCGGTGTCGGTGGGGGCCGGCGCCGTGGGGTCGGTGGGCGCGGGATCCCCCGGGGCGGACACGGTGCCGCCGGACGGGGTGGGCGACGAGGTGGGCGCCCCCTCGGTGGGCTGCGTGGTGGTGGGCGCCGACGCACCGGGCTGCCCCGGGTCCACGACGGGGTCACCGGGCTGGGGGGCGCCGGGGGCGGAGCCGTCGGTTCCGCCGTCCGTGGGCTGCCCCGTGCCCGGGTCGTCGGACTGGGCGGACGTGCCCGGCTGGCCCGACGCGGCGGGCTGCTCCGGTGCGGGCGCGGCACCAGCACCGT
>NZ_KV824323.1:0-5641 GCF_001816045.1 Kytococcus sp. HMSC28H12 | reverse complement strand
CGCCGCGTCCGCGGCGCGAGGGCGGCGTGGCCGCCCGCTTCGACGCCGCCCTGCCGTTCGCGCTCACCGCCGCGCAGGAGCGGGTGGGGCGCGAGATCGCCGAGGAGATGGGGCACACCCACCCGATGCACCGGCTGCTGCAGGGAGACGTCGGCTCGGGCAAGACGATGGTGGCGCTGCGGGCCATGCTGCAGGCCGTGGACTCCGGCGGGCAGGCCGCGATGCTCGCCCCCACCGAGATCCTGGCTACCCAGCACCACCGCGGCCTCGTGCGGGCGCTGGGCGACCTCGCCACCGCGGGCCGGCTCGCCGGGGGCGTGGAGGTGCGGCTCCTCACCGGCTCCATGACGGCCTCGCAGCGGCAGAAGGTGCTGCTGGACACTCTGGCCGGCGAGGTGGACGTGCTCGTGGGCACCCACGCGCTGCTGGAGGACTCGGTGACCTTCGCCGACCTGGCCCTGGTGGTCATCGACGAGCAGCACCGCTTCGGCGTGGAGCAGCGTGACGCGCTGCGGGCCAAGGCCGACCCGCCCCCGCACCTGCTGGTCATGACCGCCACGCCGATCCCGCGGACCGTGGCCATGACGGTGTTCGGCGACATGGACGTCTCGGTGCTCGACGAGCTGCCCGCAGGCCGGCAGCCGGTGGCCACGCACGTGGTGCCGGCCGACAACGTCGTGTGGACCGAGCGGGCGTGGGACCGCATCGCCGAGGAGGTGGCGGCCGGGCGCCAGGCGTTCGTGGTGGCCTCCCGCATCGACACCGCCGAGGAGGAGTCCCCCGCGACGGACGACGACCCGGCACGGGGCGACGTGCGCGAGGTGCCCGGGCAGCCCGCGCTGGTCGACCCCGACGCGCCCGTGGCCGAGCCGCGCCCGCCCGCGGTGGGCGTCGAGGACCTGCTCGTGACCGCCCGGGAGAAACTCGGCGGGCGGGGGGTCCGGGTGGAGATGGTGCACGGCCGCATGCCCACCGACCAGAAGGACACCGTGATGTCGTCCTTCGCCGCCGGCGAGGTGGACGTGCTCGTGGCCACCACCGTGGTGGAGGTGGGCGTGGACGTGCCCAACGCCACGGTGATGCTCGTGGTGGACGCCGACCGGTTCGGCATCGCCCAGCTGCACCAGCTGCGCGGCCGCATCGGGCGTGGCGGGCACCCCGGCCTGTGCCTGCTCATGACGCACGTGGCCACCGGCCCCACCCACGAGCGGCTGGAGCGCGTGGCGTCCACGACCGACGGGTTCGAGCTGGCCCGGGCCGACCTGGAGATGCGCCGCGAGGGCGACGTGCTCGGTGCTGCGCAGAGCGGCCGTTCGGGACTGGAGTACGTGCGCGTGCTGCACGACGCCGAGCTCATCGGCCAGGCGCGCGAGGCCGCCCGGGCGTACGTGGAGCAGGACCCCGAGCTCACCGCGTGGGAGCCGCTGGCCCGCGCGGTGGCCGCCCGTGACGAGAGTGCCGCCTGGTTGGAGCGCAGCTGATGAGGATCATCGCCGGGGCCCACGGGGGCCGCCGCATCGAGGCACCGCGGGGCGCCGACACCCGCCCGACGAGCGACCGGGTGCGCGAGGCGCTCTTCGCCGCCCTGGAGCACGAGGGGGTGCTGCGCGACGCGTGGGTGCTCGACCTCTTCGCCGGGTCCGGCGCGCTGGGGCTCGAGGCCGCCAGCCGGGGCGCGCGACGGGTGGACTGCGTGGACCAGGCGGCGCCCGCGGCACGGGTGGCGCAGCAGAACGTCCGGGCCCTGGGCGTGGGCGGGGCCGTGAGCGTGCACCGGCGTGGCGTGCAGGCCTTCCTCGAGGCCGGGCGCGCGCCCCTCGTGGGTGAGGGCACCGACCTGCCCGACGGCGGCCGCGTGGTGCTCGCGCTGCTCGACCCGCCCTATCCCCTCGGCGAGGAGGAGCTGGCCGGCGTGCTGCGGGCGCTCGCCGAGGACTGGCTGGCCCCGGCCGCCGTGGTGGTGGTGGAGCGCTCCTCGCGCAGCCCCGAGCCCACCTGGCCGGCCGGTCTTCGGCGCTTCCGCCGCCGCGACCACGGGGAGACCACCCTGTGGTTCGCCGAGCCGGATGACACGATGGAGGCGTGACCACCGCCCTGCTGCCCGGCTCCTACGACCCGCTCACCAACGGCCACCTCGACGTGGTGCGCCGCGCCGCCGCCCTCTACGACCGCACGGTGGTGGCGGTGGTGCACAACCCGGAGAAGACCGGCATGCTGCCCGTGGCCGAGCGGGTGCGCGTCATCGAGGAGTCCGTGGGAGACCTGCCCGGGGTGGAGGTCTCCGCCCACACCGGCCTGCTCGTGGACGTGGTCCGCGCGGTCGGCGCCGACGTGGTGGTCAAGGGCATCCGCAGCGAGACCGACTACGCCTACGAGCAGCCGATGGCGGCCATGAACCGGCACCTGTCGGGCATCGAGACGCTGCTGCTGCCCGCCTCCGGCGAGGTGGCGCACGTGAGTTCCACCCTGGTGCGGCAGATCTCGGCCGGCGGGGGCGACGTCTCCGACCTCGTGCCGGCCCCGGTGCTGGCGGCGCTCGCGGCCCGCGCCTGAGCGCGACGGCGCCGTGGGGGAGGGCCGGGGCACAGCGCCTGACCGGCGAGGTCGTCGGTGCCCTGTGGGACGATGGGCCGCATGATCGAGCTCGACCGTCGGCACCCCCTCGCCCTCGACCTGCGCAGCTTCGGACGCCGCGCCGGCACCACCGAGTCCGGGGAGTTCGAGGTCCCGGCCCCCGAGGGCATCGGCACCGACGTGATGGCGGTGGAGCCCGGCTCGCCGCTGGGGCTCGACCTGCGTCTGGAGTCCCTCGTGGACGGGGTCCTGGCCTCCGGCACCGTGACCGCCACCGCGCGCGGCAACTGCGTGCGCTGCCTCACCGACCTCGACGAGCCCGTGGACACCGACTTCCAGGTGCTCTACGTGTGGCCCGGGGGGCGCGAGGACGGCGAGGAGGTGGACCCCGAGACCCAGGAGGACGTCCGCGAGATGGAGGGCGACCTCATGGACCTCGAGCCCGCCGTGCGCGACGCCGTGGTGCCCACCTTCCCGTTCCAGCCGGTCTGCTCCGAGGACTGCCCCGGCCTGTGCGACCGCTGCGGCGAGCGGCTGGCCGACGACCCGGACCATGCCCACGAGGAGCTCGACCCCCGCTGGGCCGCCCTGGCCGACCTGACCCGCTCCGACGACCAGTGAGCCCGGCCGCACGACCCGTCTCCGAGCTGGCCGACCGCCTCGAGGAGGTGGTCGGTGCCCGCGTGGACGAGGACCTGCTGCTGCGGGCGGTGACGCACCGCTCGTACAGCTACGAGAACGACGACGCCCCGCACAACGAGCGCCTGGAGTTCCTCGGGGACTCCGTGCTGGGCCTGGTGGTGACCAACCACCTGTACCGCTCCAACCCGGACCTGCCCGAGGGCGAGCTGGCCAAGCTGCGCAGCGCCGTGGTGAGCGCCCGGGCCCTCGGCGGCGAGGCCGGCCGCCTGGAGCTGGGCAGCTACTTCCGCCTCGGCCGGGGCGAGGAGGGCTCCGGCGGGCGGCAGAAGAACTCGATCCTCGCCGACGCGGTGGAGGCCGTCATCGGGGCGGTGTACCTCTCGGTGGGGCTCGAGGCAGCGACCACCGTGGTGCACCACCTGCTCGACGAACTCATGGAGCGCTCGCAGACGATGGGCGCCGCGCTGGACTGGAAGACCAGCCTCCAGGAGCTCGGCTCCGCGCGCGGTCTGGGGCTGCCGGAGTACCGCATCACCGACTCCGGCCCGGACCACGCCAAGGTCTTCGAGGCCACGGCCCTGCTCGGCGGGGAGCCGGTGGGCACCGGCACCGGGCGCACCAAGAAGGCCGCGGAGATGATGGCCGCCGAGGCGGCTTGGGAGCACTTGAACCCCCAGGGCGATGCGGGTGAGGACGGTGGCGCCCCGGCCGCGTCCTCCGAGGTCGCCTGAGGTGCCTGAGCTCCCCGAGGTCGAGGTCGTCCGCGCCGGTCTGGCCGACCACGTGGTGGGCCGCCGCATCGCAGTGGCCGAGGTGCGCGGCGAACGCGTGGCCCGGCGCCACGCAGGTGGGGCCGCGGCCCTGGCCGAGCGCCTCACCGGGCGCACGCCCACCTCGGCCGAGCGGCGCGGCAAGTTCCTCTGGCTCGCCCTCGACGACGCCTCGGCGCTGGTGACCCACCTGGGCATGAGCGGCCAGATGCTCGTGCTGCCCCCGGACGACCCGGCGGTGCGCCACGAGCACGCCCGCCTCGACTTCGAGGACGAGGGCCCCTCGCTGCGCTTCGCCGACCAGCGCACCTTCGGCGGGTGGTCCGTCGAGCCGCTGGTGACCGACCCCTTCGGCGGCGACCACCCCGGCGGGGTGCCGGCGAGCACCACCCACATCGCGCCCGACCCCTTCGAGGCCGTCTTCGACGCCGAGGTCGTGGCCGCCCGGCTGGTGACGCGCCGTGGCCCGGTGAAGCGCGCCGTGCTCGACCAAGGTCTCGTCAGCGGCGTGGGCAACATCTACGCCGACGAAGCGCTGTGGCGCACCGGCGTGCACGGGGAGCGCCCCGGCACCGCGCTGACCCGCCCGGCCGCGCGCCGCCTCATCGGCCACCTGCAGGACGTCATGGCCGAGGCCCTCGAGCAGGGCGGCACCTCGTTCGACGCCCTCTACGTCAACGTCAACGGCGCCAGCGGCTACTTCGACCGCCGCCTGGCGGTCTACGGCCAGCAGGGCCGTCCCTGCCCGCGGTGCGGCGCCACGGTGCTGCGCTCGCCCTTCGACGGCCGCAGCTCCCACTGGTGCCCCGCCTGCCAGACCCGCCCGCGCCACGCGCCGAAGGGGGACGTCCGGTGAGTGGCGAGTGGGTGTCCGACCACCTCGAGGCCGATGCGGTGCAGGCCTCCATCGACCGGCTGGCCCGCCGCATCCGCGCCCGCTTCCCCGAGCGCTCCCTGGCCGGCGTGGCCGACCACCTGCGCTCCCTGGCCGACGAGGTGGAGGACACCTCGGACTCCAGCCGCCTGCGGCTGCGGGTGATGCGCTGGGTGACCGGCCTGCTGGCCGCCGCTCTGGCCGTGGCCACCGCCGTGGTGGTGGGGCAGGTGGTGCTCGACCTGCGCGCCGACGGCCTGGGAGAGCCGGCCGACCTGCTGGCCCTGCTGGAGACCGGCGTCAACGACCTCGTGTTCTCGGCCCTGGCCATCTGGTTCCTCATGATGGCGCCCGCACGCCACGAGCGCTCCCGCATGCTCGGGCTGCTGCACCGGCTGCGGTCCACGGCGCACGTCATCGACATGCACCAGGTGACCAAGGACCCCGAGCACCTGCGCGCCGACTACGTGCCCACCGGCGCCTCGGTGCGCGACCCCATGACCCGCGAGGAGATGGCGCACTACCTGGACTACTGCGCCGAGATGCTCTCGATGGTGGGCAAGGTGGCCGCCCTGTGCGCCGAGGCCTCGGGCGACGACGTGGTGCTGGACACGGTCTCGGACGTGGAGTCGCTGGCCAGCGACCTGGCGGCGCGCATCTGGCAGAAGATCTCGGTTCTGCCCTGAGCGCGCGTCGTCCGGGGTGCGGGCACCGGCCGGGGCTGTGACAGTGGGGGCGTGCTGATCCCCGACCCCACCCCACCCCGTCGTCCCGGGTGCCT
>NZ_KV824322.1:0-1976 GCF_001816045.1 Kytococcus sp. HMSC28H12 | reverse complement strand
GTGGGGAAGGGGGAAGGGGTCGGCAGGTGCGGGGCAGACGGTGGGGCTCGCTCCCGGGGACGCAGAAGGCCCGGTCCTGGTGGACCGGGCCTTCTACGTGTGCGCCCCCGGCAGGATTCGAACCTGCGCACCCGCCTCCGGAGGGCGGTGCTCTATCCCCTGAGCTACGGGGGCACGTGGTCTGCCTGTCGGGCGGACAACGAGGTACGACCTCGCGCTTTCGCGCCGTCCAGCCATGGACCGAGGGGACACCTTACCAGCGCTCTCGATAGGGTGCGCCCCATGACGCCCGAACAGCTCGCACAGGCCATCACCACGGCGCTCCAGGCCGCCGTCGACGCCGGGGAGATCTCCGTCGAGGTCCCCGCCGAGGTCCGCGTGGAGCGACCCAAGGACCGCAACCACGGCGACTGGGCGAGCAACCTGGCCCTGCAGCTGGCCAAGAAGGCCGGCATGAACCCCCGTCAGGTGGCCGAGCTCGTGGCCGCGCGCCTGCGGGAGGCCGAAGGTGTGGCCGCCGTCGACATCGCCGGCCCGGGCTTCCTCAACATCACCCTCGATGCCGCGAGCGCCGGCGAGCTGGCCCGCACCATCGTGGAAGGGGCCGACTCCTACGGCGACAACGAGGCGCTCGCCGGCCACACGATCAACCTCGAGTTCATCTCGGCCAACCCGACCGGCCACCTGCACATCGGCCACACGCGCTGGGCCGCGCTGGGTGACTCGATGCGGCGCCTGCTCGCCGCCTCCGGTGCCGACGTGACCGCCGAGTACTACATCAACGACGCCGGCACGCAGATGGACAAGTTCGGCGAGTCGGTGCTGGCCGCCGCGCTGGGCGAGCCCACCCCGGAGGGTGGCTATCCGGGCGAGTACGTGCAGGAGCTGGGGCAGAAGGTGCTCGAGCAGCGCCCCGACCTGGGCGACCTGCCGCGCGCCGAGGGCGTGGCCACCGCCCGGGAGCTGGGTTACCCGCTGATGCTCGGCCTGATCCAGGACACCCTGGAGCGCTTCGGGGTGCACTTCGACGTCTGGTTCAGCGAGCAGAGCCTCCACGACGAGGGCGCCGTGGACAAGGCCATCGCCCGCCTGCGCGAGCAGGGACACGTCTACGACGCGGACGACGCCGTGTGGCTGCGCACCACGGACTTCGGCGACGACAAGGACCGCGTGCTCATCCGCAGCAACGGCGAGCACACCTACTTCGCCAGCGACGCCGCGTACTACCTCTCCAAGAAGGACCGCGGCTTCACCGAGAAGATCTACCTGCTGGGCGCCGACCACCACGGCTACGTGAACCGCCTCAAGGCCATCAGCTCGGCCGCCGGCGACGACGCGGACAAGAACATCGAGATCCGCATCGGCCAGCTCATCTCCATCAACGGCGCCCGCCTGAGCAAGCGCGCCGGAAACGTGGTGGACCTCAACGACATGCTCGACTGGATCGGTGCCGACGCCATCCGCTACTCGCTGGCGCGCTACCCCGCGGAGACCCCGCTGAGCCTGGACGGCGAGGAGCTGCGCAAGCAGAGCAACGACAACCCGGTCTTCTACGTGCAGTACGCCCACGCGCGCACCGCCAACGTGGCGCGCCTCGCCCAGGCCGATGGGGTGGACCGCGCCGACGGCTTCGACCCGGCCCTGCTCGACCACGAGACCGAGGCCACCCTGCTGGCGGCCCTCGGCGACTTCCCGCGGGTGGTGGCCCAGGCCGCCGAGCTGCGCGAGCCGCACCGGGTGGCGCGCTACCTGGAGGACCTGGCCGGCGCGTTCCACAAGTGGTACGACGCCTGCCGCGTGCGCCCCCGTGACGGCGAGGAGGTCACCGACCTCCACCGCAGCCGCCTGTGGCTCAACGACGCCACCGGTGTGGTGCTGCGCCGTGGTCTGGACCTGCTGGGGGTCTCGGCGCCCGAGCGCATGTGAGGACGGCGTCCCGGTGACGGGGGCGGTGCGGGGACACCCGCACCGCCCCC
>NZ_KV824321.1:0-7233 GCF_001816045.1 Kytococcus sp. HMSC28H12 | reverse complement strand
AGGGGGACGGGGAGGCCTCGGGGGAGGGGGTCGCCGCGGGCGCCGTGTCCGGGTCGGTGGGCTCGGGGGCCGTGCGCCGCACGGGCTCCACCGGCTCCTCGGTGGCCTCCAGCACGGCCGGGTCCGCGTCGGCCACGCGGTTGGCCGAGCAGCCCTCGGCCGGGTGACCGTCGACGGCGCACACCATCGGCGGGGTGCCCTGCACGTCGAGCGCGTGGCGCACGGTGGCGACCAGGGTCGCGTCCACCGGGGCCACGGCGCAGGCCGTCTCCACCTGCGGGGCGTCCTGCGGGCGGGAGGCGGACTCCTCGGGGCGACCGTGGTCCACCACCACGCCGACCCGCTTGGTGCCGGCCTCCGGCGCGGTCCGGCCGCACACCTCCTCGAACGACGGCGTCGCGCGCGGGGAGCGACCGTTGGTGGCCGACGCCGGGAGCAGGGCGAAGCGCAGCCCGACGACGGATCCGTCGGCGGGGACCTCCTCGGTGGCGCTGCGCTCGGGCACCTGCCAGCTGGTGCCCTGCAGCGTCCAGGTCGACCAGTACCGGTGGGCGGGCTCGGCGTGGGCGGGGGAGGCCGCCGAGAGGGCGGCGGTGACCGTGAGGGCCAGGGCCAGCGCCGTGCGGGGGCGGCGGGGCCCGGGAGCGTCCCGGCGTCCTCGGTCCGTCGTGCGGTCCATCGTGGTCCCTCCCCCTCGGTGGGTGCGTTCGGTGCCGGCTGGTCTGCGTCGCGCAGTATGTCACCACGTACCCTTCGCCCATGGCCCACCGAGACACCGTGCAGACCGAGGAACCCCAGCCCGTGGAGGAGGTGGACACCCGCCCCGAGGGCCAGCGGAAGAAGGGGCGCCCCACCCCCAAGCGACGCGAGGCGCAGGCCGCCCGCCGCAAGCCGCTGGTGGTGACCGACCGCAAGGCCGCCAAGGAGGCCGAGCGTCGCGAGCGCGCCGAGGAGCGGGCCCGTGCCCGCCAGGGGATGCTCGACGGGGACGACGCCTACCTGCCGGCGCGCGACCGTGGTCCGGTGCGTGCCTACGTGCGTGACCGCGTGGACTCTCGCTTCACCGTCGGGCAGGTCATGCTGCCGATCCTGCTGGTGACCCTGCTGCTCACCGTCGTGATGATCGCCCGCCCGGAGCTGGCCGCCACCTTCCGCCTGCCGATCTTCGTGCTCGTCTACGGGATGCTCGTCGCCGGGCTCGTGGACGGTTGGCTGCTGGCCCGCCGCCTGAGGGGCGAGGTCGCCCGCGTGTTCCCGCGCCGGGCCGAGGAGGGCAAGGGCCTGGCCACCTACGTCATCCTGCGCTCCTTCCAGATGCGCGGCGCCCGCACCCCGCGCCCGGCCGTGGGCCGCGGCGAGAAGCCCCGCGCCCTGCGCTGAGCGCCCGCGGGCACCGCATAGGGTCGGGGACATGACCCAGAACACACCCGCCCCCGCACCCCGGCGCGACGACGCCGCCCTGCGCCAGGCCGTCCTGGACGGCATGCCGCAGGTGATCGACGAGCTGGTGGAGCTCGCCCGCATCCCCAGCGTGTCGATGCCGTCCTTCGACCAGTCCCACGTGCAG
Source organism: Kytococcus sp. HMSC28H12 (assembly GCF_001816045.1). Taxonomy (NCBI): domain Bacteria; kingdom Bacillati; phylum Actinomycetota; class Actinomycetes; order Micrococcales; family Kytococcaceae; genus Kytococcus; species Kytococcus sp. HMSC28H12. Next base: position 5,666 of record NZ_KV824321.1, on the reverse strand, counting down.
GCCTCCGCCGAGGCCACCGCCCGCCTGCTGGAGGGCGCCGGCCTCGAGGTGGAGATCGTCACCGAGGGTGGGGCGCCGGCGGTCATCGGCACGCTCCCGGCGCCGGAGGGCGCCCCCACGGTGCTGCTCTACGCCCACCACGACGTGCAGCCGCCCGGGGACGAGGCCGACTGGGACACCCCGCCCTTCGAGCCCACCCGCAAGGGGGACCGCCTCTTCGGCCGCGGGTGCGCCGACGACAAGGCGGGCGTCATGGCCCACGTCGCCGCCCTGCGGGCCCACGACGGACGCCCGCCGGTGGGTGTCACCGTCTTCGTGGAGGGGGAGGAGGAGTACGGCTCCGAGAGCCTCCCGGACATCCTCGAGAAGCACGGCGACAAGCTGGCCTGCGATGCCATCGTCCTGGCCGACTCGGCCAACTGGAAGGTCGGCGTGCCGGCCCTGACCACCTCCCTGCGCGGCATGGTGCGCGTGCAGGTGACGGTCTCCACGCTCTCCCACGCGGTGCACTCGGGTATGTACGGCGGCCCGGCCATGGACTCGCTCACCGCTTTCTCCCGCCTGGCCGCCAGCCTGCACGACGAGGCCGGCGACGTGGCCGTCAAGGGCCTGGCCGTCGACCCGGTGGGGGACCTGGATATGGACGAGGCCGACTTCCGCAGCGAGTCCGGGATGCTCCCCGACAGCCGGCTCGTCGGCACCGGCAGCCTCACCGAGCGCCTGTGGGCCAAGCCGACCGCCAGCGTCATCGGCGTGGACGCCCCGCGGGTCTCCGAGGCCTCCAACACCCTGCTGGCCAGCACCACCGGTCTGCTGTCCTTCCGCCTGGCGCCCTCGCAGGACCCGCAGGCCGCCTTCGAGGCCATCGAGGCGCACCTCCGCGAGTACGCGCCCTGGGGTGCCACCCTCGAGGTGACCCTGCAGGACGCCGGCAGCGGCTTCCGCGCCGACGCCTCCGGCCCGGCCTACGACGCGGCGCGCAGCGCCTTCGGCGCTGCCTGGGGCACCGACGCCGTCGACATCGGTCTGGGCGGCTCCATCCCGTTCATCGCGATGTTCGCCGAGAAGTTCCCCGAGGCGTCCATCCTCGTGACCGGCGTGGAGGACCCCGACACCCGCGCCCACGGCGCCAACGAGAGCCTGCACCTGGGGGAGTTCGAGAAGGTCTGCGTCGCCGAGGCGCTCCTGCTCTCGAGCCTCGCCGACTGACCGGCGCCCCCGCCGCCTCGTCCCCGTCGGGAATGCCCGGCGGGGACGAGGCGTACCCTTGAGGACCCATCAAGCCGCACCCCGAGTGAGGACAGACATGACCGTCCAGGACCAGACCACCTCCGAGGCCACCCACGGCGTCACCCTGACCCCGGTCGCCGCCGACAAGGTCAAGAGCCTGCTCGCCCAGGAGGGCCGCGACGACCTGCGCCTGCGCATCGGTGTGCAGCCCGGTGGGTGCTCCGGCCTGATCTACCAGCTGTACTTCGACGAGCGCACGCTCGACGGTGACCTGACCCGTGACTTCGACGGCGTCGAGGTGGTCGTGGACCGCATGAGCGCCCCCTACCTCGACGGCGCGTCCATCGACTTCGCCGACACCATCGAGAAGCAGGGCTTCACCATCGACAACCCGAACGCGGGCAGCTCCTGCGCCTGTGGTGACTCCTTCAGCTGAGTCCGGGCACCGCACGGCTCACCCCCACCGGAGGGGGTGAGCCGTGCGTCTGCGGTGCCGTCTGGACTTCGCGGCCGCGGTCGCCAGCGCCGTGCCGGGGGACGACCTCGTCGGCGTCGGGGGCGACCTGGCCCCGGAGACGCTCCTGTCGGCCTACACGCACGGCGTGTTCCCGATGGGGGTCGGGGGAGGCGGCAGCGGGCCGGTCGGCTGGTGGTTCCCCGAGGAGCGGGGGGTGCTCCTGCCCGGGGGGCTGCACGTGAGCCGGTCCCTGCGCCGGTCGATGCGGGCGTTCACCCTGACCACCGACGCCGCCTTCGACGACGTGGTCGCCGCCTGCGCCGACCCCCGGCGCGAGGGCGCGTGGATCACCCCGACGGTTCGGCGGGCCTACGGCCGGTTGCACCGGCTGGGCCACGCCCACAGCGTGGAGGTGTGGCAGGAGAGCCGGCTGGTGGGCGGCCTCTACGGGGTGGGGATCGGGGGCTTCTTCGCGGGGGAGTCGATGTTCCATCACGTCACGGACGCCTCGAAGGCGGCGATGGTGGGCATGGCGCGCGTCATGGACGTGGTGGGGGAGCGGGGGCTGGTCGACGTGCAGTGGCGCACCGACCACCTCGCCTCGATGGGGGTGACCACGCTGCCGCGCGCGGAGTACCTGCGGCGCCTGGACGCCGCCACCGACGAGGATGATCCGTGGCGGCGAGCCGCCCCCGTGGCGAACTCCGACGTTGGGTAGGATGATGGGGCAACTGCAGTGCATGCCCCTGAACCGCGTGCACTGACGACACAGCTTCACGGAAGGTGGCATCGAGTGCACAGGCACCCCGATCACACACGGCGCTGGAAGCGCCCCGCGGTCCTGGCCGGAGCGGCCACCATCGGTGCGATGGTCCTGAGCGCCTGCGGGAGCTCGGACCAGATCGCCCGCGGGTACCTCCCCGAGGGCGCCAGCGAGAATGCCGACGGCGTCATCTCGTTCTGGGTGGGCATGTGGATCGCCGCCCTGGCGGTCGGCATCCTGGTGTGGGGCCTGATGCTCTGGTGCGTGCTGGCCTACCGCCGCAAGAACGACGCCGAGGTCCCCAAGCAGTTCCGGTACAACGTGCCGATCGAGATCCTCTACACGGTCGTGCCGATCGTCATGGTCGCCGCGCTCTTCGTGCAGAACGTGAAGACCGAGGACGCGCTCATGAGCGTCGAGCAGGAGCCGCAGAACATCGTCAACGTCGCCGGCAAGCAGTGGAGCTGGGACTTCAACTACCTGAGCGACGACGTGCACGACTCCGGCCAGCAGGCCGTGCTCACGGGCAAGGACGGTGTGGCCGACAAGCTGCCCACCCTGTACCTGCCGGTCAACGAGCGCACCGAGTTCGTGCTCACCTCGCGCGACGTCATCCACTCCTTCTGGGTGCCCCAGTTCCTCCAGAAGCTGGACATGATCCCGGGTGTGGTGAACCGCTTTCAGGTGACCCCCACCAAGGTGGGCACCTACCAGGGCAAGTGTGCCGAGCTCTGCGGCACCTACCACTCGGAGATGCTCTTCCCGGTGAAGGTGGTCGAGCGCGACGAGTACGACAAGCAGATGAAGAAGCTGGCCGACGACGGCAAGCAGGGCTTCCTGGACACCGGCTACGACCGCAAGGAGCTGATCCAGGGTGAGAAGGGCGTGCACGAGCGCGACCCGAAGCACAACGAGTGGATCAGCAAGGGCGGGAAGGACAACTGATGGCTACCATCTCTCACCCCGGGGTCGCCCCCCGCGTGGCTGACGAGGCGCACAGCGTGGCTCGTCCGCAAACGCGGGCCGGTGCCCTGGCGGTCAAGTACCTGACGACCACCGACCACAAGGTGATCGGAAACCTCTACTTCATCACCACCGTGGCGTGGTTCTGCCTCGGCGGGCTCATGGCGCTGTTCATCCGCGCCGAGCTGTTCGACCCGGGCATGCAGGTCCTGCAGTCCAAGGACCAGTTCAACGCGCTGTTCACCATGCACGGCACGATCATGCTGCTGCTCTTCGCGACGCCGCTCTTCGCGGGCTTCGCGAACGCGCTCATGCCGCTGCAGATCGGCGCCCCGGACGTGGCCTTCCCGCGTCTGAACATGTTCGCCTACTGGCTCTACCTGTTCGGTGGCCTCATCGCCGCCGCCAGCTTCCTGTCCCCGGACGGCGCTGCCTCCTTCGGCTGGTTCGCCTACCAGCCGCTGGCCGGCCCCACCTACAGCCCCGGGCTGGGTGGTGACCTCTGGGTCATGGGTCTGGGTCTGAGTGGTTTCGGAACCATCCTTGGTTCGGTGAACTTCATCGTCACGATCATCTGCATGCGTGCGCCGGGCATGACCATGTTCCGTATGCCGATCTTCACCTGGACCGTCCTGGTGACCTCGATCCTGGTGCTGCTGGTCTTCCCGGTGCTGACCGCCGCCATGTTCGGCATGGCCGCCGACCGCATCGTCGGCACGCACATCTACGACGTCTCCAACGGTGGCGCCATGCTGTGGCAGCACCTGTTCTGGTTCTTCGGCCACCCCGAGGTGTACATCATCGCCCTGCCGTTCTTCGGCATCATCAGCGAGATCGTCCCGGTGTTCAGCCGCAAGCCGATCTTCGGCTACAAGACCCTGATCATGGCGACGATCACCATCGCCGCGCTGTCGATGTCCGTGTGGGCCCACCACATGTTCGGCACCGGCCAGGTGCTGCTGCCCTTCTTCTCCGTGATGACCATGCTCATCGCGGTGCCCACCGGCGTGAAGTTCTTCAACTGGATCGGCACCATGTGGGGCGGCTCGCTGAGCTTCGAGACCCCGATGCTGTGGTCGCTCGGCTTCCTCGTGACCTTCCTCTTCGGTGGTCTGACCGGCATCGTCCTGTCCGCCCCCGCGGTGGACCTGCACCTGACGGACTCCTACTTCGTGGTGGCCCACTTCCACTACGTGATCTTCGGAACCGTGGTGTTCGCGATGTTCGCGGGCTTCTACTTCTGGTGGCCCAAGTTCACCGGCAAGATGCTCAACGAGACCCTGGGCAAGATCCACTTCTGGATCCTGTTCTTCGGCTTCCACATCACCTTCCTGGTGCAGCACGTGCTGGGTGTCGAGGGCATGCCGCGTCGTTACGCCGACTACATGGTCGAGGACGGGTTCACCTTCCTGAACCAGATCTCCACGGTCGGTGCGTTCATGCTCGCCGTCTCGATGCTGCCGTTCTTCTGGAACGTCTACATCACCGCCAAGAAGGGCGAGAAGGTCGACGTGGACGACCCGTGGGGCTGGGGCTCCTCCCTCGAGTGGGCCACCAGCTGCCCGCCGCCGCGCCACAACTTCAACGCCATCCCGCGCATCCGCTCCGAGCGCCCGGTGTTCGACCTCAACCACCCCGAGGTCGCCGCGCTGGACGCCCCGACCCCCGACTCCGGTGTCATGGGCCAGCTGGCCGACGCCCCGGACGAGGGCGGCGTCAAGGAGGACGGTCGCCACGACAACGCCGACTACGGTGACGCCCGCGCCACCGTTCGCACCACGGACAAGTGAGGAACGCCCATGAAGGTTGAAGGCAAGCTCTTCTGGTACCTGGTTCCTCCGTTCCTGGCCTTCTGGCTGCTGTACGGCTTCTGGAGTGGCTGGAACGAGCCGGTCGGCTGGGTCGGCCTGCTGCTCTGCGCCGGCATGGTGGGCATGATCGGCTGGTACATCGGCGTCACCGCCAAGACCCTCCCGGCCACCCGCCCGGAGGACGACCGCTACGGCCACATCGACCAGGTCGCCGGTCACTACGGCAACTTCGCGCCGTACTCCTGGCAGCCGCTGTGGCTCGCCCTGTCCGGTGCCGTCGTCTTCATGGGCGTGGCCATCGGCTGGTGGATGGTGGTGCTCGGCATGGCCATGCTGATCTTCTCCGTGATCGGCTGGACCTACGAGTACTTCTCCGGTCCGCACCACGTCTGAGGCCCAGCGCCGCACACACGAAGGAGCCCGCCCCCTGGACAGGGGGCGG
>NZ_KV824320.1:0-3779 GCF_001816045.1 Kytococcus sp. HMSC28H12 | reverse complement strand
CGTGGGGCCGTGGGGCCGTGGGGCCGTGGGCACAGCCTGCCCGACCGACCCCGCTGCGTACTCTGGGCCGATGATCGAGCCGCCGGAGTTCCAGGGCGATGCGCCTCGCCAGACGCCCGCCCAGCGCCGCCAGAAGCGGGTGGCTGGCGCCAGCATCGCGGGGCTGGTGGTGTTCCTGCTCGCATTCTGGGTGCTGGGGCACACCTGGCCGTCCCCCACCAGCCCGGAGGGATGGGGGTCCTTCCTCGTGTGCGTCGGCCTGGGGGCCATGGCCTTTGGCGCCGGACTCGCCCTGCGGGACCCCGACGAGGTGCGCCGCGAGGACGACGACCCGGAGCGCGGCATCGTCTGACCTGCCCACGGCCCGACCTGTCCGCACGTCATCGCGGCGGCTGGCCCTGTCGCTGCTGGTGCACCGCGGCGCCGCGGCGGCCACGCTGCCCGGCATCATGGCCGCCCTGGCCGACGCCGGGGTCACCGTGCACGGCGACGAGGCGGTGCGCGGCTACGCCGAGGCGGCCGGCGCCACGTGAGTGCCGGTCACCGACGAGGACGACGACACCGAGTACCTCTCGCTGGACCTCTCCGCCCGGGGTGGTGGACTCCCTCGACGCGGCGATCGCCCACGTGCAGGAGCACTCCAGCGGCCACACCGAGGCCATCGTCACCGGCGACCGGGCCGCGGCACGGCGCTTCACCGCCGAGGTGGACGCGGCCGCCGTGCTGGTGAACGCCTCCACCCGGTTCACCGACGGCGGCGAGTTCGGGTTCGGGGCGGAGATCGGCATCTCCACGCAGAAGCTGCACGCCCGCGGACCGATGGCGCTGCCGGAGCTGACCACCACCAAGTGGGTCGTGGAGGGCGACGGCCAGGTGCGCTGAGCCGGCGCGCCCCGGGTCGGCGCACACGCCATCGGGCCGGGTGCGTTCCCGTCCGCCGCGTCGCTTCGCGGTCTTCGGGAACGCACCCGGCCCGTGGTGCCGGTGCCGGTGCCGGTGCCGGCCTCAGGCCAGCGAGGCCCGCGGGGCGCCGATGCCCGGGTCGATCTTCGGCACGTCCCCGGCGCCGGGCCGGATGTCGATGTCGAAGATCTCCGTGGGCAGGTAGACCGTGGCGCACGCGTTGGGGATGTCCACCACGCCCGAGAAGCGGCCCTCGATCGGCGCGGCACCCAGCAGCAGGTAGGCCTGCTCCTTGGACCAGCCGAAGGTGCTCAGGTAGTCGATGGCGTGCAGGCAGGCCCGCTGGTAGGCCAGGTGCGAGTCGAGGTACCGCTGCTCGCCGTCCAGCGTCACCGAGGTGCCCGAGAAGCTGAGCCACTGGCTGTAGCGCGGCTCCACGTTGCCCGGCATGAAGATCGCGTTCTCGGTGACCCCGTACTTCTCCATGCCGCCGGGGATGACGTCCACGTGGAAGTCGATGAAGCCACCCATCTCGATGCCGCCGCAGAAGGTGATCTCGCCGTCGCCCTGGCTGAAGTGCAGGTCGCCCACGGAGAAGTTCGCGCCGTCCACGAACACCGGGTAGAACACGCGCGTGCCCTTGGACAGGTTCTTGATGTCCTGGTTTCCGCCGTTCTCACGCGGCGGGGCGGTGCGGGCGGCCTCGCCGGCCACGCGGTCGTAGTCTCCCTGCGGAACACCACCGAGGATGGCGTCCTTCGGCTGCGGCGGCAGGGCCAGCGGCGGCACGCGCTCGGGGTCGGTGGCGATCAGCGCGGCCTCGCGGGTGTTCCACTTCCCCAGCAGCTCCGCGGAGGGCGCGGTGCCCATGAGACCCGGGTGGATGATGCCGGTGAAGCTCACGCCCGGCACGTGGCGGGACGTGGCGGTCTGGCCGGTGAAGTCCCACACGGCCTTGTACGCGTCCGGGAACTCGTCGGTGAGGAAGGAGCCACCGTTCTTCTTGGCGAAGATGCCGGTGTAGCCCCAGCCCTGGCCGGCCAGCGGGCCCTCCTCCTGCGGGATCGGGCCCACGTCGAGGATGTCGACCACCAGCAGGTCACCGGGCTTGGCGCCCTCCACCCGGAACGGGCCGGAGAGGGTGTGCACCTTGTCCAGCGGCGCGTCGCGGATGTCCTCGGCGGAGTCGTCGTTCTTCATGAACCCGTCGAACCACTCGCGGCAGTCCACGCGGAACGTGTCGCCCGGCTTGACGGTGGCCACCGGCGGGATCTCGGGGTGCCACCGGTTGTGGCCCAGCTTCTCCTGCTCGGTGAAGGACTTGGCGGAGTCCAGCGGGAAGATGTTCTTCGGCATCACGTGCTCCTTCCGGGGGCCGCCCCGGACCTCCCGGAGCGGTGGCGTGGGGGTGCTCAGGGGCGAGGCAGCTTGGCGTGCCGCGGGTCGCGGCTCACCGGGGTGGCGCGGCGGTTTCCCGCGCCGGGCACGGCATCGACCACCTGGGGGGCGTGCGCGGTGGCCTCGGTGGACTCGATGAGGCGCGCCCGCGGGTCGTTGCCGCGGCCGATGCGGGGCGAGGAGATGAGCCGGCGCGCGGCGGCCCCGCAGGTGGGGCAGGCGATGGGCTCGTCGGCGCGGGCAAGCGGCACCTGCACCTCGCCCTCGTGGGCGGCCTCGCAACGGACGGCGTACAACGGCACCTCGGCCTCCTGACGATGGGGCGTGGCTCGGTCGGGCGGGACCCGGGGCCGCCGGGTGGACGGCCGTGCCCCGAACCTATGCGCCCCGACGCATCCCAGCAAGGGGTGGGGCGAGGTCGGTCCGGGCGAGGGCGTGCGGGCCCGGCGTGGCAGCACCGGGACGCGGTTCCGGGTCAGGACCCCGCCCCAGGTCAGGACCCCCGCCAACCCGGCCAGCCCCCCCGCGCGGCGGCTCAGTCCACGCGGGGGTAGCTGCCCACCAGGTGGAAGAACACCGCGTCGTCCCGCAGGTCGGCGAGCGCCGCGGCCACCGGCTCCTCATCCGAGTGCCCGTCCACCTCCAGGTAGAACACGTACTGCCACAAGGCGCCCCGCATCGGGCGCGACTCCAGCCGCGTCATCGACACCCCGTGCCGGGCCAGCGGCTCCAGCATCGCCATGAGGGCACCGTCCCGGTCGGTGCGCGGCGGGGCCACCACCAGGCTCGTGCGGTCCCGGCCGCTCGGCGGCGGCGAGCTGTGCCCCAGCACCAGGAAGCGCGTCGTGTTCTCCGGGTCGTCCTCCACCCCGGAGCGCAGCACGTCGAGCCCGTACAGCTCCGCCGCCCCCTCGGGCCCCAGCGCCGCCACGTCGGTGACGCCCTGCGCGGCCAGCTCGGCCACCAGGCGCGCCGCCTCGGCGTTGCTGCTCACCGGCATCCGCTCCACGCCGGGCAGGTGGCGGGTCAGGTACTCCTGGCACTGCGCGAGCGCCTGGGCGTGCGCGTACACCCGGCGCACCCCCTCCACCGGGCCGCGGCCCATCAGGTGGTGCACGATCCGCAGGCTCACCTCCCCCACGGCCTGCAGCGGGCTGCGCGAGAGCAGGTCCAGCGCCCGCCCCACGGCACCCTCGGTGGAGTTCTCCACCGGCACCACGGCGTAGTCGGCCTGCCGTGCCTCCACCTCGCGCAGCACCTCCTCGAGGCTGGCCGCCGCCACCGTGTGCGCCGCACCGCCGAAGTGCCGCACCGCCGCCTGCTCGGTGAACGTGCCCGCCGGCCCCAGGTAGGCCACGGTCAGCGGCCGCTCCAGCGCCAGGCACTCGCTCATCACCTCGCGGAACACGCGGCGCACCGCGTCGTCCGGCAGCGGGCCGGGATTGCGCTCCACCAGGCGGCGCAGCACCTGGGCCTCC
>NZ_KV824319.1:0-5572 GCF_001816045.1 Kytococcus sp. HMSC28H12 | reverse complement strand
CGCCGTGGCCCGGATGCCGCGGGCCCCCGGCTCCAGCTCGGCCGCCCGCTCCGCCTCCGCCGCGGCATCCTGGAAACGCCCCCGCTGGGTCAGGGACTGCGCCCACACGTGGTGGGCCGACGCGGTGTCGGGATGGTCGGCCAGGAGGCGCGCCACCGCCTCGTCCAGCGCGGTGTGCTCGCCCCGCGTGGCCAGGTGGAACAGCTCCACCACGCGGGGGTCGTCCTTGGCCAGCCCCGCGTCGGCCAGGTGCTCCACCAGCCGGGCCGACCGCGGCACCCCCTGGAGCACCTGCGGGTCGTCCGCGGCGCAGCGCAGGGCCTCGCGGGCGTGGTGGAGCGCCCCTGGCACGTCCCCGGACCGCTCGAGAGCCACCGCCATCACATCGTGGGCCAGCGCACTGCGCGGGTCGATGTCCAGGCCCTCCCGGGCCACCTGCTGGGCCTCCTGGGGGCGCTGCTGGTCGAGCAGGAGGTTGGCCAGGTTGACCCGCCCCACGACCCAGCCCGGCTCCCGGCGCACCACCTCTCGGGCCGCGTGCTCGGCCGCCCCCAGGTCCCCCCGCCGAGAGTGCAGCGCCGTCCACGCGGTCTGCAGGGAGACCGCGTCCGGATACGCGTCCGTCAGCGACTGCAGCACCCGGGCGGCCTCGTCGAGCAGCCCCTCCTCCATGAACGCCCGCACCTGCCGGCGCCGCGGGTCGCCATCCACGCCCGGACCGGTCGGCCGCAGGTACTCCTGCTCCCGCTCGAGGCCCTGCCGCGCCTGCGCGTGCTCCGGGTCCCGGGCCAGCACCTCGCGGTAGGCCCGCTCGGCCAGGGCGGGGTCCACCACGGAGACCGCACGCCCCAGGGCCAGGTGCGCCGCGGGGTCGGCCCCGTCGAGCCGCACCGCCTCGATGCCGGCACGTCGCGCGTTGCCCAGGTCACCCAGGCCCCGCAGCGCATAGGCGTACATCTGGTGCACCGGCGACCAGTCCGGCCGCACCCGGTGCAGGTCGTCCAGCGCCACCCGGGCCGCGGACCACTGCCGGTTCTGCAGGAGCGTCTCGGCCAAGCAGCGCAGCGGGTTCACCCCCTGGGGGTCCAGGGCCACGGCCCGGCGCGCGGCCTCCTCGGCCTCCCGCGGCTGCTGGGTCGCGCGGAGGTGCCAGGCGGAGGTGACGTGGAACAGGGGGTCGTGGGCGTGGGTGGGGGCCAGACGGTCCAGGAGCTGCTCGAGCTCGGCGAACCGGTGCTGGGCCATGAGCTGCTCGCAGGTGCGCATGTCCATCGGGTCCATGGGGCGAGATTCGCACCACTACCGCCGGCCACCCCTCATCCCGGTGGTGGACCGTGCGCCCGGCGCCGCTCGCCACCGCTCCCGCACGCCGACGGGCGGCCCCTCCCGCAGGAGGAACCGCCCGTCGTCAGCCGCGGGCGCGGGGCCCGGCAGCCGGTGGGATCAGAAGCCCATGCCGCCCATGCCACCCATGTCGCCCATGTCGGCGCCGGCAGCGGCCTTGTTGTTGTCCGGCTTCTCGGCCACGATCGCCTCGGTGGTGAGGAAGAGCGCGGCGATGGAGGCGGCGTTCTGCAGCGCGGAACGGGTCACCTTGGCCGGGTCGATGATGCCCTCGGCGATCATGTCGACGTACTCACCGGTAGCGGCGTTGAGGCCCTCGCCCGGCTTCAGGGAGCGGACCTTCTCCGCCACGACGCCGCCCTCGAGGCCGGCGTTCACGGCGATCTGCTTCAGCGGGGCGCTGGAGGCCACGCGGACGATCTCGGCACCGGTGGCCTCGTCGCCCTCGAGGGACAGGCCCTCGAACGCCTTCGTGGCGGCCTGCAGCAGGGCCACGCCACCACCGGCGACGATGCCCTCCTCCACGGCGGCCTTGGCGTTGCGCACGGCGTCCTCGATGCGGTGCTTGCGCTCCTTGAGCTCCACCTCGGTGGCCGCGCCGGCCTTGATGACGGCCACGCCACCGGCCAGCTTGGCGAGGCGCTCCTGCAGCTTCTCGCGGTCGTAGTCCGAGTCGGAGTTCTCGATCTCGGCGCGGATCTGCTTCACGCGACCCTGCACCTGGGCGTCGTCGCCAGCGCCGTCCACGATGGTGGTCTCGTCCTTGGTGACGACGACCTTGCGGGCGGTGCCCAGCATGTCGAGCTCGGCGTTCTCCAGGGTCAGGCCGACCTCCTCGGAGATGACCTGACCGCCGGTGAGGATGGCCATGTCGCCCAGCATCGCCTTGCGGCGGTCACCGAAGCCCGGGGACTTCACGGCGACGGACTTGAAGTTGCCGCGCACCTTGTTGACGATCAGCGTGGCCAGGGCCTCGGCCTCGACGTCCTCGGCGATGATCACCAGCGGCTTGCCGGACTGCATGACCTTCTCCAGCAGCGGCAGCAGGTCCTTGATGGCGCCGATCTTGGAGTTCACCAGCAGGATGTAGGGGTCCTCGAAGACCGCCTCCATGCGCTCGGTGTCGGTGACGAAGTAGGGCGAGATGTAGCCCTTGTCGAAGCGCATGCCCTCGGTCAGCTCGAGGTCGATGCCGAAGGTGTTGCTCTCCTCGACCGTGATGACGCCCTCCTTGCCGACCTTGTCCATCGCCTCTGCGATGACCTGACCGATCTCGGGGTCGGCGGCGGAGATGGACGCGGTGGACGCGATCTGGTCCTTGGTGTCGATCTCCTTGGCCATGGCGAGCAACTCGTCGGAGACGGCCTGGGTGGCCTTCTCGATGCCGCGCTTCAGGCCCATCGGGTTGGCGCCGGCGGCCACGTTGCGCAGGCCCTCGCGGACCATGGCCTGGGCCAGCACGGTGGCGGTGGTGGTGCCGTCACCCGCGACGTCGTCGGTCTTCTTGGCGACCTCCTTGACCAGCTCGGCGCCGATGTGCTCGTACGGCTCGTCGAGCTCGATCTCCTTGGCGATGGACACACCGTCGTTGGTGATGGTGGGGGCGCCCCACTTCTTCTCCAGCACGACGTTGCGGCCCTTGGGGCCGAGCGTCACCTTCACGGCGTCGGCAAGGGTGTTCATGCCGCGCTCGAGGCCGCGACGGGCCTCCTCGTTGAACGCAATGGTCTTGGCCATCGGTGGTTTCCTCCCACACGCGTAGCGGATGACCACCGGTCGCCCGCGACGGACGGGGTCGCCCCGCGCGGTGCGGACCGCCCGGCATCGACCCCTCGACCTGTGGTCGGTGTCTTTCACCCGGGTCGGCTCCGTGGCGACCGGCCGGGCCGGACGGGGGCACTCTCCTCGTCCTGCTGGCCCTGCGACCTGTCACTCGGAGCCGCCGAGTGCCAAGTGCGATTCTGGCACTCGCCCCCGGAGAGTGCAAAGCGCGGGGCGCGGGCCTCCTGCCGCCCCGCCCGGCACGCCCGCGCGACTCGGCCGCACGGCCGATCAGTGGGAGGATCGCCCCATGCCGACTCCTGACGCCGTGCGCCTCCTCCTGCTCGACGCCGATGCCGTGATCCAGCGCATGCCCGACGGCTGGAAGGACGAGGCCATCACCCTCCTGGCCACCGGGTGGGGCGCCCCGGCCGACCGCGTGGCCGACGACCCCGCGCTGTGGGGCCGCGCCCAGGCCGTGCTCGACGAGGTCTTCGTGGCCGAGGTGTTCCTGCTCACCGGGCAGGAGACCGACCTGACCTTCCCGGAGACCATCGCCGGCATCCTGGAGGGCCACGGCAACTCCACCGACGCCGAGCAGGTGGCCCGCCTGTGGCACCGCACCGAGCCGCTGGCCGAGGAGCGGGCGATGGTGGCCACCGCCCGCCAGGGCGGGGTGCGCGTGGCCATGGCCACCAACCAGCAGCCGCATCGCGCGGCCTGGCTCACCGACAGCGGCGCCTTCGCCGACCTGGCCGACGAGGTCTACACCTCCTCGCGCCTGGGCGTGGCCAAGCCGGAGCCGGACTTCTTCCGGGCGATCCTGCGCGCCGAGGCCGAAGCCGGGCACCCGGTGGAGCCGGGCGAGGTGGTCTTCGTGGACGACCGCGCGGACAACGTCGAGGGGGCGGCCGCCATCGGCATCCGGGCGCGGCAGTACCACTTCACCCAGGGCGTCGAGGCCTTCCGCGAGGTGCTGGAGTCCACCGGGGTGCTCGATGGGGCCGCCCACGCCGACGCGACGCACGACGGACCCGCCCCCACCGCCTGACGTGCTCTTCGGCGACGAGCTGCTCCCCCGCCCCGCGCAGGAGGTGTCCCCGGGCTGCCACTGGGTGCCGGGGTGGCTCACCGCCGAGCAGCAGTGCTGGCTCGTGCGTCACCACGCCGACTGGGCAGCCGGCCCGGTGCCCGCGCACGCCCCGGAGGTCCACGGTGGACGCATGCGCGTGACGATGGTGCCCTTCGGCTGGGTGTGGACGGCCCGGGGGTACGCGGCGCTCGACCCCGCATCGGGCGCCGTGCCGCTGCCCGTGCCGGCCTGGATGACGCGCCTGTACCACCGCGCCCTCGTGGCCACCGGGTGGCGGCGGGCGGACGAGGACCCCGGTCCCGCCCCGGACGCGGCGCTGCTCAACCACTACGCACCCGGCACGTCGATGGGGATGCACCGCGACGCCGACGAACGCACCGAGGACCCCGTGGTGAGCCTCTCGGTGGGGGACGCGTGCACCTTCCGCTTCGGCAACACCACCACCCGCACCCGGCCTTGGACCGACCTGCGTCTGGAGGGAGGCGACCTCGTGGTCTTCGGCGGGGCGGCCCGCCGCGCCTTCCACGGGGTGCCGGCCGTCCACGGGGGCACCGCACCGGGACCCGTGGCCGCCGAGCAGGAGCGGGTGGGACTGCCGGGGCGCCTGAGCCTCACCCTGCGTGTGACGGGGATGCAGCGGTGAGCGCCCGTGGGCTCGCCGTCCCGGCCGGCTCCGAGGTGGTGGTGGGCGCCGACGGGCTGGCCCGCACGCCGTGGGCCGAGGGCAGCGACCTGCTGCGCCACTACTACGACACCGAGTGGGGCCTGCCGGTGCGCGACGAGACCGGGCTGTTCGAGCGGCTCAGCCTGGAGGCCTTCCAGTCGGGCCTGTCGTGGGCCACCATCCTGCGCAAGCGCCCCGCCTTCCGGGAGGCCTTCGCCGGGTTCGACGCCGAGGCGGTGGCGGCCTTCGGCCCGGCCGAGGTCGAGCGCCTCATGGCCGACGACCGCATCGTGCGCAACCGGCGCAAGATCGAGGCGACCATCGGCAACGCCCGGGCCACCCTCGCGCTGCGACAGGACGGCGGGCTGGTGGACCTCCTCTGGTCCCATCAGCCCGCCGAGACCCCGCATCCGCTGCGGGTGGCCGAGGTGCCCACGCGGTCGGCGGAGTCGGTGGCGCTGTCGAAGGCGCTCAAGCAGCGCGGCTTCGCCTTCGTGGGGCCCACGACGATGTACGCGCTGATGGAGGCCGTCGGGATGGTGGACACCCACCTGCTGGGGTCCCACAGGCGCGGGTGCAGCGGCCTCTGGCCGGACTGAGGTCAGTCCTCGCCGCGCTGGACCTGCTCGGCCCGCTGGCGCAGGGCGTGGGTGACGCGGGCTCCGCCGCCGCGCTGCGCCACGTCCCGCATCGCGCGGGCGAGCCGGGCC
>NZ_KV824318.1:0-3986 GCF_001816045.1 Kytococcus sp. HMSC28H12 | reverse complement strand
GGAGGGCCATCCATGGCCAAGATGCTCGAGTTCAACGACAACGCACGCAAGGCGCTGGAGCGCGGCGTGAACCAGCTCGCCGACACCGTCAAGGTGACCCTGGGCCCGAAGGGCCGCAACGTCGTGGTGCAGCGCGCCTACGGCCAGCCGGTCATCACCAACGACGGCGTCACCATCGCCCGTGAGGTGGAGCTGGACGACCCCTACGAGAACCTCGGTGCCCAGCTGGTCAAGGAGGTCGCCTCCAAGACCAACGACGTCGCCGGTGACGGCACCACCACCGCCACCGTGCTGGCCCAGGCCATGGTCCGCGAGGGCCTGCGCAACGTGGCCGCCGGCGCCAGCCCGTCCGGCGTGAAGCGCGGCATGGAGAAGGCCGTCCAGGCCGTCGACGCGCACCTGACCGCCGCCGCCCGCCCGGTGCAGGGCAAGGACGAGATCGCCAAGGTCGCGGCCCTGTCCGCCCAGAACCCCGAGGTCGGCGAGCTGCTCTCCGAGGCCTTCGACAAGGTCGGCAAGGACGGCGTCATCACCGTGGAGGAGTCCTCCACCACCGAGCTGACCCTCGACTACACCGAGGGTATGCAGTTCGACAAGGGCTTCCTCTCGCCCTACTTCGTCACCGATGCCGAGCGCATGGAGGCCGTCCACGAGGACGCCCTGGTGCTGCTGCACGGCGGCAAGATCTCCAACATCGCCGACCTCATGCCGCTGCTGGAGAAGGTCGTCGAGACCGGCAAGCCGCTGGTCATCATCGCCGAGGACGTGGAGGGCGAGGCCCTGTCCACCCTGGTGGTCAACACCGTGCGCGGCAGCCTCAAGGTCGCCGCCGTGAAGGCCCCCGGCTTCGGTGACCGCCGCAAGGCGATGATGCAGGACATCGCCGTGCTCACCGGTGGTGAGGTCATCTCCGAGGAGGTCGGCCTGCAGCTGAGCTCCGCTGGTGTCGAGTCCCTCGGCCAGGCACGCCGCGTGCAGATCACCAAGGACAGCACCACCATCATCGACGGTGGCGGCGACGCCGCCGCGGTGGAGGAGCGCGTCACCCAGATCCGCAAGGAGATCGAGAACACCGACTCCGACTGGGACCGCGAGAAGCTGCAGGAGCGCCTGGCCAAGCTGGCCGGCGGCGTGTGCGTCATCAAGGTCGGCGCCCACACCGAGACCGAGCTCACCGAGAAGCAGCACCGCATCGAGGACGCCGTGGCGGCGACCCGTGCGGCCATGGAGGAGGGCATCGTCGCCGGTGGTGGCACCGCCCTCACCCAGGCCGCGACCTCCCTCGGGGAGCTGCTGTCCTCCACCTCCGGTGACGAGGCCGTGGGCGTGCGCACCGTGCAGGCCGCGCTCAACCAGCCGCTGCGCTGGATCGCCGAGAATGCCGGCCTCGAGGGCCACGTGGCCGCCGCCAAGGTGGCCGAGGCAAAGGCGGGCGAGGGCCTGGACGCCGCCACCGGCGAGTACGTCGACATGGTGGCCGCCGGCATCATCGACCCGGTCAAGGTGACCCGCTCCGCCCTGCGCAACGCGGCCTCCATCGCCGGCCTGGTGCTCACCACCGACACGCTGGTGGTGGACAAGCCCGCCGAGGAGGACGACGAGGACGGCCACGGGCACGGCCACAGCCACTGAGTCCCGCGGGTCGCGCGCCGCGTGACCCGTCGACCGGCCACGGGGCCGGGGTCCACCACGGACCCCGGCCCCGTCGCCGTGCCGGCCGGCGGGAGGGGGAGCCGGGCGCAGCCGATGGGGGAGACTGGCCCCATGAGCCAGGCAGACGCGCTGACCGTGACCATCACCGACGAGCACATCCAGCTGGGTCAGGTGCTCAAGCTGGCCAACGTGGTGGACGACGGCGCCATCGCGCGGGAGGTCATCCAGGCCGGCGACGTGACCCTGGACGGCGAGGTGTGCACGCAGCGGGGGCGCAAGGTGCGGCCCGGCCAGGTGGTGGGCACCCCCGTGGGGGAGATCCGGGTGGAGCGGGGCTGAGCCTCAGGCGCCCTTGAGCTCGGAGCGGTCGAGCAATTCCTCGCGCTCGCCCTCGGTGAGGCCGCCCCACACGCCGTAGGGCTCGCGGGCGGCCAGGGCGTGCTCGCGGCACTTCTCGATGACGGGGCAGCGCCGGCACACGCGCTTGGCGCGCTCGTCGCGGCGTCGGCGGCGCTCGCCCCGCTCACCCTCGGGGTGGAAGAACTCCTCGGGGTCGGTGGTCCGGCAGAGCCCCTCGTGCTGCCAGTCCCACAGGTCGGCGACCGGTCCGGGCTGGCGTGCCGTGCTGTCCAAGAAGGAACCTCGTCTGCGTCGCTGGTCTACGGGCGGTCGTCCGTGGTGGGGGGGGATCCGCCCACGGGGAGGGGTCTACCCCGGGAGCCCCGGCACCATGCAGGCCCGGTGTGTGACATGTACCACAACCGTGGCGCGGATAAACTCGTGCCATGGAGAACCCGGACACCTTCGCGCCCATCGGACTCACCTACGACGACGTCCTGCTGCTCCCCCACGAGAGTGACGTGATCCCCAGCGAGGTGGCCACGTCCACCCGCATCAGCAAGCGCATCGAGGTCGCCGTGCCCCTCCTGTCGGCGGCCATGGACACCGTGACCGAGGCCCGCATGGCCATCGCGATGGCCCGGCAGGGCGGCATCGGCATCCTGCACCGCAACCTCTCCATCGCCGACCAGGCAGCCGCCGTCGACCGCGTGAAGCGCTCCGAGAACGGCATGATCTCCGACCCGGTGACCACCACCGAGGACGCGACCCTCGCCGAGGTCGACGAGCTGTGCGGCCGCTTCCGGGTCTCCGGCCTGCCGGTGGTCGACGAGGGCGGGCGCCTCGTGGGCATCATCACCAACCGCGACCTGCGCTTCGAGACCGACATGGGCCGCCGCGTGGGCGAGGTCATGACCCGCACCCCGCTGGTGACCGCCCCGGTGGGCGTGGACAAGCACGACGCCCTGGCCAGGCTGGCCGAGCACAAGATCGAGAAGCTCCCGCTGGTGGACGAGGCGGGCGTGCTCAAGGGCCTGTTCACCGTCAAGGACTTCACCAAGACCGAGCAGTACCCGCTGGCCACCAAGGACGACGCCGGGCGCCTGCGGGTGGGTGCGGCCGTCGGCTTCTGGGGCGACAGCTGGGAGCGCGCCATGGCCCTCGTGGAGGCCGGCGTGGACCTCCTCGTGGTCGACACCGCCCACGGCCACTCCCGCGGGGTGTGCGACATGGTCGCCCGCCTGAAGGCCGAGCCGTCGGCCGCGCACGTCGACGTGATGGCGGGCAACGTCGCCACCCGCGCCGGCGCGCAGGCCCTCGTCGAGGCCGGCGCGGACGCCGTCAAGGTGGGCGTGGGCCCGGGCTCCATCTGCACCACGCGCGTCGTCTCCGGCGTCGGCGTCCCCCAGATCACCGCGATCCACGAGGCGGCGCGGGCTGCCGGACCGGCCGGTGTCCCGGTCATCGCCGACGGTGGCCTGCAGTACTCCGGCGACATCGCCAAGGCGCTGGTGGCCGGGGCGGACGCGGTGATGGTGGGTTCGCTGCTGGCCGGCTGCGAGGAGTCGCCCGGCGAGATGATGTTCATCAACGGCAAGCAGTTCAAGAGCTATCGCGGCATGGGCTCGCTCGGGGCCATGCAGTCCCGCGGCCGCGGCGTGTCCTACTCCAAGGACCGCTACTTCCAGGGCGACGTGTCCGACGACGACAAGGTGATCGCCGAGGGCATCGAGGGCAAGGTGGCCTACCGCGGTCCGGTGGCCGCCGTGGTCTACCAGCTGGTGGGAGGCCTGCGTCAGTCGATGTTCTACGTGGGTGCGCGCACCATCGCCGAGGTCAAGACCAACGGGCAGTTCGTCCGCATCACCTCGGCGGGCCTCGTGGAGTCCCACCCGCACGACGTGCAGATGGTCATGGAGGCCCCCAACTACACCTCCCGCTGACCCCGCGCCCCCGCGCGATGACGAGGGCCTCGACCGGTGCACCGGTCGAGG
>NZ_KV824317.1:0-4423 GCF_001816045.1 Kytococcus sp. HMSC28H12 | reverse complement strand
ACCGCGTGCGCCGCGTGCCCGCCCCCGGCACCCGGGCGGCGGCCCAGCGCGACACACAGCGACCGGCCACCCCGGCCACGGCCCCCACCGGGTTCCGCCCCGACATCGAGGGCCTGCGCGCCGTGGCGGTGCTCTCGGTGATGGCGTACCACGCCGGCCTGCCCTTCGTGCCCGGCGGCTTCTCGGGCGTGGACGTGTTCTTCGTGCTCTCGGGCTTCCTCATCACCGGCCAGCTCCTCAAGGAGGTGCGCTCCACCGGCACGGTGGACCTGCCGGCCTTCTACGGGCGCCGCTTCAAGCGCCTGCTGCCGGCCGCCACCCTCGTGCTGGCGTTCACCGCCGTGGCCTCCTGGCTGCTGCTGCCGTCCACTCGGTGGCGCGAGATGTGGGGCGACGTCGCGGCATCGGCGCTGTACGTCGTCAACTGGCGCCTGGCCGACCGCTCCACCGACTACCTCGCCGAGGACTCCCAGCCCTCCCCGGTGCAGCACTACTGGTCGCTCGCGGTGGAGGAGCAGTTCTACCTGCTGTGGCCGCTGGTGCTGCTCGGCGTGGCGATGGTGGTGCGCCGCCAGCGCACGCGGCTGGGCCCCACGGCCGTGGGCGGGCTGCTCCTCATCGGCCTGCCGTCCTTCGCGTGGTCGTTGTGGGCCACCGCGCACACGCCGGAGTCGGCCTACTTCGTCACCACCACGCGGCTGTGGGAGCTCGTGGTGGGCGCCGTGGTGGCCTGCGGCGCCGGGTTCTGGCCGCGCCTGCGCCGCCCCGCCGCATCGGGCCTGGTGCTGCTGGGCGTGGTGCTGGTGCTGGCCGGCTTCTTCCTGGTCACGCCCGCCACCCCGTGGCCCGGCAGCGCGGCCCTGCTGCCCACCCTGGGCACCGCGATGGTGGTGGCCGGTGGCGTCTCCGGCGGGGGTGTCCTGCTGGCCGGGCTGCGCTCCGCGCCGATGGTGTGGGTGGGCGGCCTGAGCTACTCGCTGTACCTGTGGCACTGGCCGCTGGTGGTGCTGGTGGACCAGGGCCTGTTCGACGGGGACGCCCCGCTGTGGGCCACCCTGCTGGCCGTGCTGGTGGCCGTGCCGGCCGCGTGGGCGGGCCACCGGCTGGTGGAGAACCCGGTGCGCTTCGCCCCGGCGTTCAAGCGCACCCGCAACGCCCTGCTGCTGGGCGCGGGACTCACCGGGGTGACCGCCGCCGCGGCGCTGGTGGCCATCGGGTCGCAGCGGACCGAGCCGGCCGTAGACCTGACCGTCGGCCACCACGGCGCCGAGCAGCTGCTGCCCGACCCCGGTGCCGGCACCGTGCCCGCGGACGTGGAGCCCGTGGTGCGGCCCGAGGCATTCGCGGCCGACCCGGCATCGATCACGCCGGCGCCGACGACCGCCGTCGAGGACGTGCCGCCCACCCACGCGCGCGGCTGCCACGTGACCCAGGAGAGCCCGGACCCGGTGGAGTGCCGCTTCGGCGACCCCGAGGGCGACGTGGTGGTGGCCGTGGCCGGCGACTCCAAGGCCGACCAGTGGCTGCCCGCCCTGGACGACTGGGCGAGGCGGCGCGGGTACCTGGTGGTGTCGTACACGAAGTCGTCCTGCACCTGGGCCGACGCGCCCCTCACCCAGCACAAGGGGTACGCCAGCTGCATGGCCTGGGGCGCCGGGGTGCGCGAGCGCCTCACCGCGCTGGAGCCGGACGTGCTGGTCGTCAGCGGCGGGGCCCACGTGGCGTTTGCCGGCGGAGAGACCCGCGAGTACGGCGTGGAGCCGCTGGTGGCGGGGTACGAGCGCAACTGGCGGCCCCTGGCCGAGCGGGGGACGCGGGTGGTGGCGCTGCTGGACGTGCCCGTGCCACCGACGAAGGTGTACGAGTGCGTGGCCGAGCACCGGCAGGACGTGACGGCCTGCGACTGGCCGGCCGCCGAGGGCAAGGGCTCGCCCCCGTTGCGTGGTGCCGTGGACCGGGTGGAGGACGCCACCGTGGTGGACCTCAACGACTTCCTCTGCCCCGAGGGGACCTGCCGGGCCGTGGTGGGCGGGGTGCTCACCTACCGGCAGGGCGCGCACGTGACGGCGAGCTGGGTGCGGTCGATGCAGAAGGTGCTCGACGCGCGGTTCGACGCCGCGCTCGAGGGCCACGTGCCAGCCCGCGGCGGCGAGGCGGGCGGCGGCGAGGGCTGAGCCGGACCACTCACCGAGGACCCCCGAACTGGACCAGGACCCCTGGGCTGGGTCAGGAACACCCCACCGTGGCGAGGGGGTCCTGACCCAGGCCGGGGGTCTCTGTTGTGTGGGGGGGTGCCGGCGTGCGCTATCTCACATCACTCTGAGTTTGGAACATCCGCACGCCTGTTTACCGTTGTGCGGCGTCGACGGTGCCGACCGCACCGGCCGCACTCCCCCACCACCCCCGAGGAGCACCCATGAGCCTGCAGCTGATCGAGATCGTCCCCGCCGACACCGCCCACGAGGCCGTGTCCGCCCTGCTCGACCGCGCGGCATCGGCCCTCACCGAGGCAGGCCACGAGCTGGTGGAGGCCCAGGTGACCTCCGACCGTGGCCGCGTCTTCGTGATCGCCGAGGTGCAGGGCGAGACCGATGCCGCGCCCGCCGCCGACCTGGCCACCGCGCTGGGCGACGCCGCCGCCGAGGTCTCCGAGCCCGCCACCGTGCGCCTCGTGGGCGCCGAGCTGGCCGACGTGAAGGCCGCCCGCCCCGCCGCCGGCTACCTGGTGGAGTGGGACATCCCCGCCGAGATCACCATGGACGCCTACCTGGCGCGCAAGAAGGCCAACGCCCCCAAGTACGCCGACGTGCCCGAGACCTCCTTCCTGCGCACCTACGTCCGCGAGGACACGGCCAAGTGCCTGTGCTTCTACGACGCCCCGGACACCGACGCCGTGGTGCGCGCCCGCGAGGCCGTGAGCACCCCCATCGACCGCCTGCACGTGCTGGACCTCGACCTGCTGCGGGGTGTGGGCCGGTGACCACCCTGGCCGCGCGCACGCACACCGGTGTGGACGCCAGCCCCGAGGACGCGCACACCGCACTGCTGGAGGCCGCGGCCGAGCACGCGGCGGCCGTGGACCGCGGCGAGCGCCCCGCCTTCACCACCCTGGCCGAGCACGGCGGCACCGCGCTGACCCTGGGCCGCGGTGACACCGCCACCGCCGGCGACCTCCGCGAGCAGGTGGCCGTGCTGCGCGCCACCGGCGCCCGGTGCCTGTCCACCGCGTTCTCGCTGTGGGGCCACCGGATGGGGGTGGAGTACCTCGACGCGGCCGGGGCGCCCCTGCCCGAGGGCGTGGAGACCGGCGCGGTACCGCTGAGCTCGGCCATGGCGCCGCTGTTCAAGAGCGCGGCCGGGCTGGGCGAGGTGCCCGTGGTGGGCACGCCCCTGCCCGACGGCGGGCTGCGCCTGGAGGGGCGGATGCCGTGGGCGTCCAACCTGCTGCCCGGCGGCGAGGTGCTGCTGCCGGTGCGGCTGGAGGAGGGCGGTGCGGCGGCCGGCGGGTCCGAGGCGACCGCTGGCCCTGCGCTGGCCGTGGTCCGCGTGGCCACCGACGACCCGCGCCTTTCCGTGCGTCTGCTGTCCGGCCTCACGGCGCTGGAGGCCACCGCATCGGGATCGCTGGCCCTGGACGGCGTCCAGGTGGGCCCCGAGCGGGTGCTCACCCGCGACGCCGCCGCCCTCCGCGAGCGCGTGACGACGCCCTTCCTGGCGTTCCAGAGCGCGTTCTGCCTGGGCCTCTGCGAGGCGTCGCTCGCCGCCAGCGCGGAGTTCCTGGCGGGCCCGGAGTCGGCCGTGTTCGCCGACGACCACGCGGCCCTGTCGCGCGAGCTGGAGGAGCTCACCACCCGCCTCGAGGCCGTGGCCGCCGCCCCGGCCGAGGCCTCCCGCCGGGAGCTGGTGCGCCTGCGTCTGGCCGCCGCGCACCTCACCGGCAGCACCACCACCCTGGAGCGCCGCGTGGCCGGTGGGCGCGGCTTCGCCCTGCGCTCGGCCACCAGCCGCCGTGTGCGCGAGGCCGAGTTCCTGCCCGTGCAGTCGCCCACCGAGGGCCACCTGCGTGTGCTGCTGGGCCGGTTGGAGCAGGCGGGATGACCACCGTGCTGCGCCTGCGCGGCGTGGGCTACACCCACCCCGGTGCCGCCTCACCGGCGGTGGCCGGGGTGGACCTCGACCTCGTGGCCGGCCGCACCACCGTGGTGCTGGGGCCCTCCGGCAGCGGCAAGTCCACGCTGCTGCGGGTGGCCGCCGGACTGCTGGAGCCCACCACCGGCACCGTGGAGCGCCACCCGGCGGCCCGCCGTCCGGCCGTGGCCTTCCAGGAGCCGGCCCTGCTGCCGTGGCTCACGGTGGAGCAGAACCTCGTGCTGGGCACCGGGTTCCGCGCCAACCGGGGCGCCGGGCACCTCTCGGCGGGCGA
>NZ_KV824316.1:0-14528 GCF_001816045.1 Kytococcus sp. HMSC28H12 | reverse complement strand
CCCGCAGCTGGTGGGCTCGCTCGCCGAGCGCATCGCCGGGATCGGGCGCCTGCCCCTGCTCGGGGCCCTCGACCTCGTGGACGGTGGCCCGGTGGGCGAGCCCGGCGGCAACAGCGCCTTCCGCCTGGCGGGCGTGTGGGGGCGCCTGGCCGTCGGGCCGGACCTCGCCCGCGCCCTCGGGGCCACGCCGGGCCCGGTGCTCCTGGTCGACGACCTCGTGGACTCGCGGTGGACCCTCACTGTGGCCGGGCGGGCCCTGCGACGGGCCGGGGCCGGTGCGGTGCTCCCGCTGGCGCTCGCCGTGGAGGGCTGACGGACCACGGGGGCAGGAATCCCACCGGGGTGGGACCACGGGATGAGCCCCCGGTCGGGTCCACGTTCCTACCGTGTGCCCATGGACGTCTGGAGCACACGGTCGCTCACCAAGCGGTTCGGCACCTTCACCGCGGTGCAGGACCTCGACATCACGGTGGGGGAGGGGGTCACCGGCGTCGTCGGCCACAACGGGGCGGGCAAGTCCACGCTGATCCGCATGCTCCTGGGCCTCGAGCCGCCGACCTCCGGCACGGCGACCGTCTTCGGCATCGACCCCGCCGAGGACCCACGAGGGGCCCGGGCCCGGGTGGGCTTCATGCCCGAGTACGACTGCCTGCCCCCGGACGTCAGCGCGGCGCGCGCGATCATGCACTACGGCCGGGTCTCCGGCCTGCCGCGCGACATCGCCCGGGAGCGGGCCTCGGACGTGCTGCGCCACGTGGGCCTGGAGGAGGCGCGCCACCGCCCCGTGGGCACCTACTCCACCGGTATGAAGCAGCGCGCCAAGCTCGCGCAGGCCCTGGTGCACGACCCCGACCTGATCATGCTCGACGAGCCGACCAACGGCCTCGACCCGGCCGGGCGCGACGAGATGCTCGACCTCGTGCAGCGCATCGGGCGCGACTTCGGCATCTCGGTGCTCGTGACCTCGCACCTGCTGGGCGAGCTCGAGCGCATCTGCGACCACGTCGTGGTGCTGGATGGCGGCCGTCTGGTGACCTCCGCCGCCATCGGCGACCTCACCGCCGACACCGGCGCCCTGGAGGTGGAGGTCGACGGGGAGGGGGCGACCTCCGGCCTCATCGCCGGGCTGCACTGCCGCGGTATCGAGGCGGGCCGCAGCGGGAGCCGGGTGGTGGTCCCCGACGGGTCGGGCGACGCCCGTGCCACCGTCGTGGAGCTCTGTGCGCAGAACGGGTGGGGCCTCTCGCGCATGACCGCCTCGCGCCACCAGCTGTCCGAGCTGTTCCTGGGAGAGGACGACGCCGCATGAGCACCCCCGACCGCACCGACCCGGCCGCCGCGCCGCGGTCGGTCATCCACGACCTGGGCTACCGGGGCTACGACGGGCCTCGGACCGGGCGCATCGGCACCCTCGGCTACCTGGTGCGCCAGGGGTACGCCTCGGCTTTCGGTCTCGGGCGCACCTGGAAGGGCAAGGTCATGCCGTGGCTCTGCCTGGCGCTCATGGCCGCCCCCATGCTCATCACCGGCGCCGTGATGGTGATCTTCGGCGGCCTGGCGGGGGAGCCCGTCTTCCACCCGGCCCGCGTGCCCTACGCGTTCGCGACCCTGGTGGCCCTCTTCGCCGCGGTGGCCGCTCCGGTGCTGTTCTCCGCCGACCTGCGCTCCCGCGCGATCGTCCACTACCTGTCCCGGCCCCTGAGCCGCACGGACTACGTCCTCTCCCGGCTGGGTGCCCTGGTGCTCGCGCTGTTCACGCTCCAGACCGTGGGCATCCTCGTCGGGACCCTCGGCTGGTGGCTGGGTGGCGGTGACGCCGGAACCGTCTGGGGCGCCGCGCTGGTGGGTGTCCTGGGCGCGCTCCTGGTGTCCGTCGCCGTGGGCACGCTCGCCGGCCTCGTGGCCGCGCTCACCCCCCGGCGGGGTGTGGCGACGGCCGTGATCCTCGGCGTGCTGCTGGTGCTGGGGGCCGTGGTCAGCGTGGTCAACGAGGCCGTCAGGTCCATGGGCAGCCAGCACGGGCTGATGGCCCGGTGGGCCTCGCTGCTGAGCCCCAACACGGCCGTGGAGCGGGTGCTGGCCTGGCTCACCGGCAACGAGGAGCTGACGCCGGCGCTCGACGACGCCACCGCGGCCGGGTACCTGGTCGTGCTCGTGGTCGCCTGCGTGCTGGGGATCCTGGGCCTGGTGGCCCGCTACCGGAGGGTGAACTGATGGCCACCGTGACGATCGACGGCGTGTCCCGCTGGTTCGGCGACGTGGTCGCCGTGAACGACGTGACCTTCGACCTGGAGCCCGGCATCACCGGGCTGCTGGGCCCCAACGGTGCGGGCAAGTCCACCCTCATGGCGATGGTGGCCGGGTTCGAGTCCACCTCGGCCGGCACCATCACGCTCGACGGGGAGCCGGTGCGCGGCAACCCCGGCATCTACCGGCGCCTGGGCATGATGCCGGAGACCGAGGCCATGTACGACGAGCTCACCGGGCGTGAGTTCGTCACGGCGATGGCACGCCTGCACAAGCTGCCGGACGCCCGCGCCGCCGCCCGGCGGGCGCTCGAGGTGGTGGACCTCGTCGACGCGGCCGACCGCCGGGTGGGCAAGTACTCCAAGGGCATGCGACAGCGCGCCAAGATGGCCGCCGCGCTCGTCCACGAGCCGGAGGTGCTGCTGCTCGACGAGCCCTTCAACGGCATGGATCCCGGTCAGCGCGTGCGCCTCATGGGGACGCTCCACGAGTACGCGGACCGCGGGGCCACCGTGCTCGTGAGCAGCCACATCCTCGAGGAGGTGCAGCAGCTGGCCGGCACCATCCAGGTGATGCTGGCCGGACGCCACCTCGCCTCGGGCAACTTCCGCGAGCTGCGCCGCCTCATGACCAACCGGCCGCACCGGTACGCGGTGCAGTCCTCCGACGACCGCGCCCTGGCCGCGGCCCTCATCGCCCGGGACGGTGCCTCGTCGGTGGCCCTGGGCGCGGGTGCCGCGTCCGGCCTGGAAGTGCAGGTCACCGACTTCGAGGCGTTCTCTCGCCTCCTGCCCGCGGTGGCGCACCGCGAGGGCATCGCCCTGCACAGCGTGCGCCCCACCGACGAGTCGCTCGAGAGCGTCTTCGGCTACCTCGTGGAAGGACGGTGAGGTCCATGACGATCGCCACCATGACCTGGCGGGCGCTCTCGCGCGGGCTGCGCCCCCTGCTCCTGCTTGCCCTGCCGCTCGGCGGCCTGCTGCTGGCGCTGCTGCTGCGCGTGGTCGCCGAGGGGGGTGACCCCGTGCTGGCCGACCAGGTGGTGCGCGACCTGGGCACCTCGGTGGTCGTGCCGCTCACCGCCCTGCTGGTGGCCGTCAACGGACTGGGCAACGAGGTGGACGACTCCTCGGTGGTGCACGTCCTGGCCACCCCCACCTCCCGGGCCTCGATCCTGCTCCAGAAGATGCTGGTGGTCTGCGGCGTCTCGGCGCTGCTCGGCGCCCTGACGGCCGGGGGCATGGCCGGTGTCATGGGCTCCGAGGAGGTGACCTCCTGGGTGGTGGCCGGCGCGGTCTCCGGCCTGGCCAACGGGGCGGTCTTCACCGCGCTCTCGGCCTGGGTCAAGCACGCGGTGATGATCGGCGCGCTCTACCTGGTCCTCTGGGAGGGCATGCTCATCGGGCTCGCGCCCCGCGCCCGCTTCCTCAGCCTCCACCACGCCTCGATGGCGGTGGCCGAACAGTTCCGCGACGCCCGGGCCTCGGTGGACCTCACCGACCTCAGCGCCACCGGCGGCGTGATCGTGCTGGTCGTGGCCCTGCTGCTCGGGTTCGTGCTGGCCTGGTGGGCACTGCGCAGGATGCGGCTGGCCAAGGGTTCGTGACACTCTTCGGTGCATGAGCCGCACCACACCGTCGTCCGAGGCGTCGGGGGCCAGTGCCCTCGGCGCCTCCGACGTGTCCGGGCCCGCGTCGCCCGCCTCCTCCCCGTCCTCCTCGCTCGTCGAGACCACCGGCTTCGAGGTGGTGGCCGAGTCCGAGCGCACCGGCAGGCCGTCCGACCTCTTCTGGCCCTGGTTCGCGGCCAACATCAGCGTCTTCGGCCTGTCCTACGGCACGTGGATCCTCGACTTCGGCATCAGCTTCCGGCAGGCCCTGCTCGTCGGCGTCCTCGGGGTGGTCGTCAGCTTCCTGCTCTGCAGCGTCGTCGCCCTGGCCGGCAAGCGCGGCTCGGCCCCCACCATGGCGCTCTCCCGTGCGCCCTTCGGCGTGCACGGCAACAAGCTGCCCGGAGTGGTCTCGTGGCTGCTGTCCATCGGGTGGGAGACGGTGCTGGCCATCCTCGCGACCCTGGCCACGGCCACCATCGCCGAGCGCCTCGGCTGGGGTGGTGGCACGCTCACCAAGGTGGCGGCCGCGGTCGTGGTGGCGGGCCTCATCATCACCGCGGCAGTCCTGGGCTACCGCGTGATCATGTGCCTGCAGTCGGTGCTCACCTGGCTCACCGGCGCCATCACCGTGCTGTACGTGCTCCTCACGCTCGACGAGGTCGACCTCTCCGCGGTGCAGGGCATCCCGGACGGCTCCGCCCAGGCGATGGTGGGCGCCCTCATCATGACCATGACCGGCTTCGGCCTGGGCTGGATCAACATCGCCAGCGACTGGTCGCGCTACCTGCCGCGCTCCACCCCCGGCGGGCAGGTGGTCTTCTGGAACACCCTCGGCGGTGCCCTGGCGCCGGCCCTGCTCGTGGTCTTCGGCCTGCTGCTGGCCGGGTCGGACGAGGCGCTGCGCGTCGGCATCGCGGCCGACCCCATCGGTGCGCTGGCAGCGGCCCTGCCCACCTGGTTCCTCGTGCCCTTCCTCGTCGCCGCGGTGCTGAGCCTCGTGAGCGGCGCCGTGCTGGGCATCTACTCCTCGGGCCTCACGCTGCTCAGCCTGGGCGTGCGCCTGCCCCGCCCGATGGCGGCCGGCGTCGACGGCGTGCTGCTCACCGCCGGCACGCTGTACGTGGTGTTCGTGGCCGAGGACTTCTTCGGTCCCTTCCAGGGCTTCCTCATCACCCTCGGCGTGCCGATCGCGGCCTGGGCGGGCGTCCTCATCGCCGACATCCTCATGCGCCGCCGCGACTACGACGAGGCCGCGCTGTTCGACGCCCGCGGCCGCTACGGGTCCGTGGCCTGGGGCCCGGTGCTGCTCATGCTGCTGGCCTCGGTGGTGGGCTGGGGCCTGGTGACCAACTCCTATGCCGACTGGCTGGGCTGGCAGGGCTACCTGCTCGGCCCGCTGGGGCTCGGCGGCCGCGAGGGGGCGTGGGCGTGGTCCAACCTCGGCGTGCTCGTGGCACTCGGTCTGGGCTTCCTCGGCTACCTGCTCGTGGGCCGGGGCCGCGTGCGCCGGCAGGAGGAGCGGGCGTGAGCGCCGGCCGACCGGAGGGTGCGGGACCGGTGGACGTGGTCGACGCCGGCCTGGGGGCGATGGGGGTGGCGCCCGAGCCGTGGCTCGTGGTGATCGACCCGCAGCGCATCTTCGCCGACCCCGCCACGAGTCCGTGGGGCTCGCCGATGTTCGCCGAGACCGTGCCGGCCATCCGCCGGCTCGCCGCGGCGCACCCGGGCCGGGTGGTGGTGACCCGCTTCGTGGCCGACGAGGAGCCCACCGGTTCCTGGGTGCCCTACTACCGGGAGTGGTCCTTCGCGCAGGTGCCGGACGCCGACCCGCTCTACGAGGTGGTGCCGGAGCTGGCCGACCTGGACGCGCTGGTGGTCACCGAGCCGACCTTCGGCAAGTGGCACGACATGCTGCAGGCCGTGGTGGGGGAGAACGCCCACCTGCGCCTGGCGGGGGTGGCGACCGACTGCTGCGTGGTCGCCACCGCCCTGCCGGCGGCGGACGCGGGGGCCTTCGTGGAGGTGGTCACCGACGCCTGCGCCGGTTCCACACCCGAGAACCACGAGCTGGCCCTGCGGCAGATGGCCCTCTTCGCCCCGCAGGTCACGCAGGTGACCACCTCGCAGGTGCTCGACGACTGATCAGCCGGCGCGGCCCTTCATGCGGGGGTTGTTGCGGTTGATGACGTAGGTGCGGCCGCGGCGGCGCACCACCTGGGCGCCGGGCTGGCGGGCGAGCGAGCGCAGGGAGGCGCGGACCTTCATCGGATCACCTCGCCGCGGGCGAGCATGTCCTGCACGACGGCGTCGATGCCGCGCTTGTCGATGGTGCGCAGGCCCTTGGTGCTGACGTCGAGGCGGACGGTGCGGCCCAGGGAGGGCACGTAGAAGCGGCGGCGCTGGACGTTGGGGGTCCAGCGGCGCTTGCTGCGGCGGTGGGAGTGGCTGATGGTGTGGCCGAAGGAGACCGTGGCCCCCGTGACCTGGCAACGTGAACTCATGGGGCGGGACCGTATCTCACCTGAGAACCATTCTCAAACAGGGTCGGTGCCGCCCTTGGGCTGTCGGTGCCCGGTGCGATGATGGGCGCGATGACCGACCACGCTGCCCCCGCGCCGTCCGAGACCCGCCGCTTGGTGGACCGCCTGCCCTCCAGCACCACGCCCGACGGCGCCGCGGTCCACGAGGCCTTCGTCGAGTGGGCCACCGAGCAGGGCATCGACCTCTACCCCCACCAGGACGAGGCCGCCCTGGAGCTCGCGGCCGGCAGCAACGTCATCCTCGCCACCCCCACCGGGTCGGGGAAGTCGCTGGTGGGCGTGGCCGGGCACTTCGTGGCCCTGGCCCAGGACAAGGTGTCCTTCTACACGGCGCCGCTCAAGGCCCTGGTGGGCGAGAAGTTCTTCGCCCTCGTGGACGTCTTCGGTGCCGAGAACGTCGGCATGATGACCGGCGACGCCGCCGTGAACCCCGACGCCCCGATCATCGCCTGCACCGCCGAGATCCTGGCCAACCTCGCCCTGCGCGAGGGGGCCGCGGCCGACGTGGGCCTGGTGGTCATGGACGAGTTCCACTTCTACTCCGAGCCCGACCGCGGCTGGGCCTGGCAGGTGCCCCTGCTGGAGCTGCCGCAGGCCCAGTTCCTGCTCATGAGCGCCACCCTGGGCGACGTGTCCTCCTTCCAGGAGGACCTCACCCGCCGCACCGGCCGCCCCACCGCCGTGGTGGCCGGCGCCGAGCGCCCCGTGCCGCTGAGCTTCGAGTGGAGGATGACCCCCCTGGAGGAGACGCTCACCGAGCTGCTCACCACCCACCAGGCGCCGGTCTACGTCGTCCACTTCTCGCAGAAGCAGGCCGTGGAGGGGGCGCTCGCGCTCTCCGGCACCGTCAAGCCCACCCCGGAGCAGAAGGCGGCCCTCGCCGAGCGTCTGGCGGACGTGCGCTTCTCCGCCGGCTTCGGCAAGACGCTCAAGGGCCTGCTGCGCCAGGGCATCGGCGTGCACCACGCCGGCATGCTGCCGCGCTACCGCCGCCTGGTGGAGCAGCTCGCCCAGGCCGGCCTGCTGCAGGTCATCGCCGGCACGGACACCCTCGGCGTGGGCATCAACGTGCCCATCCGCACCGTGCTGTTCACCGGCCTGGCCAAGTTCGACGGCACCCGCATGCGCGTGCTGAAGTCCCGCGAGTTCCACCAGATCGCCGGGCGCGCCGGCCGGGCCGGCTTCGACACCTCCGGCCACGTGGTGGCCCAGGCGCCGCCGCACGTCATCGAGAACGCGCGGGCCGAGGAGAAGGCGGGCGACGACCCGAAGAAGCGGCGCAAGCTCGTGAAGAAGCAGCCGCCGGAGGGCTTCGTCTCCTGGACCGAGGAGACCTTCGACAAGCTCGTGCGCTCGGAGCCTGAGCCGCTCTCCAGCCGGATGCGGGTCACCCACGGCACGCTGCTCAACGTCATCCAGCGCCCCGGTGAGCCGGGGGAGGCCTGGCGCACCATGCGCCGGCTGGTCGGCGACAACCACGAGACCGCGGCCGGGCGCCGCCGGTTGGCGCGCCGCAGCATCGAGCTCTACCGCGGCCTGCGCGACGCCGGCGTGGTCACCCAGGAGGTCGACGAGCAGACCGGTGCCACGGCGGTGCGCCTGGCCGAGGGCGTGAGCGACGACTTCGCGCTCAACCAGCCGCTGGCCCCCTTCGCCGTGGCCGCGATGGAGGTGCTCGATCCCGAGTCCCCCACCCACGCCCTCGACGTGGTGAGCGTCATCGAGGCCGTGCTCGACGACCCGCGCCCGGTGCTCGTGCAGCAGCAGTTCAAGGCCCGCGGCGAGGCCGTGGCCGAGATGAAGGCCGACGGCATCGAGTACACCGAGCGCATGAACCGGCTGGAGGAGATCACCTGGCCCAAGCCGCTCGAGGAGCTGCTCGAGGGCACGCTGGAGATCTACCGCCAGTCCCACCCGTGGGTGACCTTCGAGACGCTCTCGCCCAAGTCCGTGGTGCGCGACATGTTCGAGAAGGGCGCCTCGTTCGGTGAGTACGTGCGCTTCTACGACCTGGCCCGGGCCGAGGGCGTGCTGCTGCGCTACCTCTCGGACGCCTGGCGCACGCTGCGCCACACCGTGCCCGACCACGCCCGCACCGAGGCCGTGGAGGAGGTCGTCGAGTGGCTGGGCGAGGTGATCCGGCAGACCGACTCCTCCCTGGTGGACGAGTGGACGCTCCTGGCCGGGGGCGAGGTGCCGGACCGCGAGGCCCAGGAGGTGCGCCCGGCCCACGGCGCGCAGGGCGTCACCGCCAACGAGCGGGCCTTCCGGGTGATGGTGCGCACGGCCATGTTCCGGCGGGTGGAGCTCGTGGCCCACGACCGCTACCGGCAGCTCGGGGAGCTGGAGGAGGCGGTGGCCCAGCTCTCGGACCCGCCGGCGCGGGTGGTCATGGACGCCGACGCCTGGGACGAGGCCCTGGGGGCGTACTACGACGAGTACGAGGACGTCGGCATCGGCCCCTCGGCCCGCTCGGCGGAGTTCTTCCTCGTGGACACCGCGCCGGACGAGGCGCGGCTGGAGGCGCTGCCCGAGGGTGTGCTGCAGGGGGAGCGCGCGTGGGTGGTGGAGCAGGTCATCGAGGACGCCGCCGGCGACTACGACTGGCGCATCACCGCGGTGGTCGACCTGGACGCCTCCGACGAGCTGGGCGAGGCCGTGGTGCGCGCCGTCTCGATGGGGCCGGCCACCTCGTGAGCGAGCGTCCGCGCCGTCCCGCGTTCCGCGCCGGGTGGCAGCTCGACCAGCACGTCGGGGGCACCGACCCCGCGGACGCCCTGGAGCTGAGCCACACCACGGCCGAGGTTCTGGTGCACCGGGGGAGGGCCGAGGGCGACCCGGAGGTGACGCGGCGCCTGGTGGAGCTCGTGGACGAGCTCGGGCTGGACGCGTTGGCACTCCTCTGGGCCGACCGCCCGGCCCGCTCGCTGCCGGGGGCGCTGTGGCGCCTCTACGCACTGCGCCAGTGGGTTGCGACGCGGCCGGTGGAGGTGTCCCGCGAGTACGCCGCCGGGGTGCGTGCCGCGGAGGTCTCCCACGCGGTGGCCGGGGTGGTGGACCCGCCCGGGCCGCAGGAGGTCCGGGAGCTGGCCGATGCGGTGCTCCACGGGGTGTACGCCGGTGACCTGGCCGTCGCGCTGGAGCGGGCGGCGGCGTTCTGCCGGGTGGTCAGTGCCGGCCGCGGGGTGGGCGGCGGTGAGGGTTCCGCGACCCGCGGTGGGCTGGGGCGGGGCCTGGCCCTGCTGGACACGGCGGAGGACCTCGTGGCGGGCGCCCGGCTGTGGCGGGCCGGTTCCCTCGTCTGAGCCGGCGGGGTGCGGGAACAACGGTCAGGGGCGTAGCGTTGTCGGCCGAGCGCACCGACCCGTCGGTAGCCCCGGGCTCCACCCTTCGCCGCCACGAGCGGCCGCACGCCGAGAGGCGCTCCACGGGTCGGTGCGTTCCTGCATTCGGGGAGGGGCGGGCCGGGTGCGGGCGGCTCCCGGAGCCTGGTGTAATCCGCGTCACGCAGGGGCACGAGATGGTCCCCAACTGTTCATCGTGCGTTCACCCCTTTTGGCGTGCGCTGCTGTTCGGGAGTCCTACGGTTGGCTACGCGGCGCGAACGCCGTGGTCTGCAGCACCCTGAGGCGGCGGATCATCACCCCGAGCACCTCGTGAAAGGTCCCTCTCGTGAAGCTCAACCGCTTTGGTTCCGTGGTCGCCCTGGCGACGGCCTCCTCCCTGACCCTGGCCGCCTGTGGTGGCGACTCCGAGGGCGACAAGTCCTCCGAGACCACCTCGACCACCACCTCCGAGGCGCCGGCCGAGTCCCCGGCTGAGTCCTCCGCTCCGGCCGAGTCGCCCGCCGAGTCCTCCGCTCCGGCTGAGTCCCCCGCCGAGTCCTCCGCCCCCGCCGAGTCCTCCGCTCCGGCCGAGTCCGGCTCCTCCTCCGAGACCTCCGCCCCCGAGGGTGGCAAGGGCACCTACCCGACCTACACCAAGACCGAGGGCGCCAAGGGCGACCTGAAGGGTGTCGGTTCCTCCGCGCAGGAGTCCGCCGTCAAGGCCTGGATCGCGGGCTACCAGGGCAAGAACGGCGACGTGACCGTCAACTACTCCCCGGACGGCTCCGGCGCCGGTGTCGAGCAGTTCCTCGGTGGTGCCACCCCGTGGGCCGGCTCCGACGTCGCCCTGGACGACGAGGAGATGGAGAAGGCCAAGGAGCAGTGCGGCGAGGCGGGTGCCATCAACCTGCCGGCCTACATCTCCCCGGTCGCCATCGCCTACAACCTGCCGGGTGTGGACTCCCTGAACCTCTCCCCGGAGACCATGGCCAAGATCTTCAACGGTGAGATCGAGACCTGGAACGACGACGCCATCAAGGCCGACAACCCCGACGTCGAGCTGCCCGAGACGGACATCACCGTCGTGGCCCGCTCCGACGAGTCCGGCACGACCGCCAACTTCCAGGAGTACCTGAAGGAGGCCGCTGGCGACGCGTGGCCGCACGAGCCGGGCAAGGAGTGGCCGGTGGACGGCGCCGAGAAGGCCAAGGGCACCTCGGGCGTCGTGCAGACCATCCAGGGCGCCGAGGGCGCCATCGGCTACGCCGACGCCTCTCAGGTGGGTGAGCTCAAGTCCGCCAAGGTGAAGGTCGGTGAGGAGTTCGTCGAGTACTCCCCGGAGGCCGCTGCCAAGGTCGTCGAGGGCTCCAAGCCGCTCGAGGGTCGCGAGAAGGGCGACATGGCCCTGGAGCTCAACCGTGAGGTCGAGGGTGGCTACCCGGTCGTGCTGGTGACCTACGAGATCGCCTGCAAGGAGTACAAGAACGCCGAGGACGCCGCCAAGGTGAAGGACTTCCTGTCCTACGTCATCACCGAGGAGGCCCAGCAGAAGTCCCACGACGAGGCCGGTTCCGCGCCGATCTCCGCCAAGACCGCTGCGCAGATCGCCGAGTCCGTCAAGGGCATCAAGGCTGCTGGCTGACCCAGCCCCACCCCGACGGGGCCGCGCTCTGTGAGTGCGGCCCCGTCGTCGCGATCCACCCTCATTCCAAGGAGACACCATGGCTGACACCAGCCCCTCCATGGGCGGGGCGACGAAGCTCCCGGTCGGGCAACCCGACCAGGGGGCGCCGGACCCGCAGCCCGACCCCCAGCGCGGGGCCAGCACCGGTCGCGTCGGCGACAAGGTCTTCTACGGCCTCGCCGTCGGCTCCGGCATCCTCATCGCCGTCATCCTCGCCCTCGTGGCCGCCTTCCTCATCAAGGAGGCCTGGCCCGCCATCCAGCAGTCCGACGAGGTCGGCGACAACGGCTTCTGGTCGCTCGCCCTGAACCTGCTCGGCGGCACGCTGCTCGCCGCGACCATGGCCATGGCGATCGCCGTGCCGATCGCGGTGGGCATCGCGCTGTTCATCACCCACTACGCCAACCCGCGACTCTCCAAGGCCCTGGGCTTCGTCATCGACCTGCTGGCCGCCATCCCGTCGGTCATCTTCGGTCTGTGGGGCTTCCTCACGCTGGCGCCGCTGCTCAAGGGCTTCTACAAGTGGCTCGAGAAGAACCTCGGCTTCATCCCGCTGTTCGAGGACGCCTCCACCACCGGTCGCGTGCTGCTCACCGCGTCCATCGTGCTGGCCATCATGATCCTGCCGATCATCACCTCGGTCTCGCGCGACGTGTTCGCCCAGACCCCCCGCGGCAACGAGGAGGCCTCCCTGGCCCTCGGTGCCACCAAGTGGGAGATGATCAAGCAGGCCGTGCTGCCCTTCGGGTGGCCCGGCGTCATCGGTGGCGCCATGCTCGGCCTCGGCCGCGCCCTCGGCGAGACCATGGCCGTCGCCATGATCCTGTCGCCCAGCGACGAGTTCCAGTGGAACGTCATCGGCAGCGGCAACTCGCCCATCCCCGCCTACATCGCCCTGAACTTCCCGGACGCCACCGGTCTGCGGGTCAACACGCTCATCGCCCTGGGCCTCGTGCTCTTCGTGCTGACGCTGCTGGTCAACCTCGTGGCGCGCTGGATCGTCGAGCGGAGGAACAGCTGACATGACCACGTCCCCTGTCGACCTGAACCACGGCCCCACGCACGAGGCCGACCGTGGCCCGGCGATGCCGGCCCTGGACTACAACGCCATCCGCCCGGCGTCCCGCACGCTGTGGATCGGCATGCTCGCCGTGGCCGCCGCCCTCGGCGCCCTCGCGGCCTTCCTCGTCGGGTGGAACATCGCCCTGTTCGTGATCTTCACCGCGATCTTCTTCCTCGTCGCCCTGTACGTGGGCTACCGCGCCACGGCGGGTCACCGCCAGGGTGTCGACCAGGTGGTCCGCGCGATGGTGTACATCGCCTTCGCGCTGGCTCTGATCCCGCTGGCCTGGCTCCTGTGGTCGGTGTGCAGCAACGCCATCCCGGCGCTGGTGACCAACCCGCAGGTGCTCACCGAGGACATGTACGGCATCTCCGGTGGTGTCGACGAGAAGCGCGTGGAGGAGGGTGCCGACCTGGTCGGTGGCATGAAGCACGCCCTCATCGGCACGCTGCTCATCACCCTCATCGCCTCGGTGATCTCCATCCCGATCGGCTTCATGGCCGCCATCTACCTGGTGGAGTACGGCAACAACGGCTGGCTGTCCCGTGCGCTGCGCTTCCTCGTGGACGTCATGACCGGCGTGCCGTCCATCGTGGCCGGTCTGTTCGCCTACGCGCTGTTCTCGATGATCTTCGGCCCGGGCACCAAGATGGGCATCGCCGGTGCGATCGCGCTGTGCGTGCTCATGATCCCGATCGTGGTGCGCAACTCCGAGGAGATGCTCCGCGTCATCTCGCGCGACCTGCGTGAGTCGGCGCTGGCCCTGGGCGTGCCCAAGTGGCGCGTCATCACCAAGATCGTGCTGCCCACCGCGGCCGCCGGTCTGGCCTCCAGCGTGTTCCTGGGTGTGTCGCGCGTCATCGGTGAGACCGCCCCGCTGCTGGTCGCCGCCGGGTACAACGCCGCCACCAACTGGAACCCCTTCGAGGGCCCGATGAACTCGCTGGCCTTCTACGCATACCAGTTGTTCCAGTACCCCCTGAACGGCGGGTATCCTGACCCGAGTCTCGAGCGCTCCTGGATCGCAGTGTTCCTGCTGGTGGTCCTGGTGCTCGTTCTGAACCTGATCGCACGAGCCATCGCTGCCGCCCTGGCACCGAAGAAGAGCTGACGAGGAGTCCCCGCGTGTCCAAGCGCATCGAACTGACCGACCTGAACATCTTCTACGGCGACTTCAAGGCCGTCGAGGACGTCAACATGGTCATCGAGCCCCGCACCGTGACGGCTTTCATCGGCTCGTCCGGCTGTGGCAAGTCCACGGTGCTCCGCACCATCAACCGCATGCACGAGGTGATCCCTGGCGCCCGTGTGGAAGGCAACATCCTGCTCGACGAGCAGCCGCTGTACGGCAAGTCGGTGGACCCCGTCGAGGTGCGTCGCCAGGTGGGCATGGTCTTCCAGAAGCCCAACCCCTTCCCGACCATGTCCATCCGCGAGAACGTGCTGGCCGGCGTGACGCTCAACGCCAAGCGCCTGCCCAAGCGTGACGCGGACGACCTGGTGGAGGCCTCCCTGCGCGGTGCCAACCTGTGGAACGAGGTCAAGGACCGTCTGGACAAGCCGGGTTCCGGCCTGTCCGGTGGTCAGCAGCAGCGTCTGTGCATCGCACGCGCCGTGGCCGTGCAGCCCGACGTGCTGCTCATGGACGAGCCCTGCTCGGCCCTCGACCCGATCTCGACCCTGGCCGTGGAGGACCTCATCCACGAGCTCAAGGAGAAGTACACGGTCGTCATCGTGACGCACAACATGCAGCAGGCCACGCGTGTGTCCGACAAGACCGCCTTCTTCAACATCGAGGGCACCGGCAAGCCCGGCCACCTCATCGAGTACGGCGAGACCAAGCAGATCTTCGAGAACCCCAGCCACCAGGAGACCGAGGACTACGTGTCCGGCCGCTTCGGCTGATCCGTTCATCTGCACGCACTGCTCCCCGCGTCTCCGTGTGAGAGGCGGGGAGCAGTGCGTTGAGCACGGTCCTGGCGAGTGAGCGCGCACCCCAACAGGTCGTCACTCATACAATCGTTATCAGGCTCTTCGGAGTTGAGCGTGGGTCATG
>NZ_KV824315.1:0-1624 GCF_001816045.1 Kytococcus sp. HMSC28H12 | reverse complement strand
CACACGTCGCAGCGCCCGCAGGCGGCCACCCCCTCGGCGCCCCAGACCACCGACGCGCCACCCTCCCGGTGCGCGGTCACCAACCGGGAGAGCCGCGCCCACCGGTCACGCACCACCGCGGCGGTGGGGCCCAGCGGGTGGGCGTCCACGGCGCCGGTGCCCAGCACCAGCTCCACCTCGGGCGCCACGGGCACTCCCTGCCGCGTGAGGGCCTCGGCGTAGGCGGCCACCTGCAGCATCGAGGCCACGGTGGAGTGCGCGGCCAGCTTGGTGTCGCCCACGCGCCAGCCCTCGGGGGTGCGCACCACGAAGTCGGCCATGCCGCTCAGGGGCAGCAGGGGTGTGCCGTCGGCGGTGGTGCCCTCCAGCAGCACGGGGGCCTGGTGCACCACCTGCACGTCGGGGCGGCGGCACTGCTGCACCGTCCAGGCCATGCCGTCGGCCAGCGCGTTCCACGTGAAACCGCGCGGGCGCTCGCCGGTCACCACACCGGCACCGAACCGCTCGCGCAACCGCTCCAGCTCGCGCGTCTCGTGGGCCGTGCCCAGCTCCGCCAGGCGGTCGGCCATCGGGTCGTCGGCCACCTCGCGCGGGGCGCGGCCCAGCGTGACGTCCACGCGGTGCAGCAGCGCGAACTCGCACTCGCTGGCCAGGCGGAGGTCCTGGGCGCTGGTGGCCAGCGTCCCGTCATCGAGGAGGAACATGGCGCCACCCTAGGGGTGGGCACCGACACCCACGAGGGGTCGATGCGGTGGGCGCAGGTCTCCGCCGAGGGTCGCAGAGGGACGGGTCCGGTTGCCCCTATGGTGAAGACGTGCCCGCGGGAGCGGGCACCGTGCCGGGGAGGCACGTCTTCCCCGGGGCGTCCACACATCACGTACGTGCGTGCGTGACAACGAAAGGGATCCCATGACCATCACCAAGATCGCCGGTGGCTCCCTGGCCGCCGCCGTGGCCGTGGCCGGCCTGACCTTCGCCGGTGGCACCGCCGCCC
Organism: Kytococcus sp. HMSC28H12; assembly: GCF_001816045.1. Lineage (NCBI taxonomy): Bacteria > Bacillati > Actinomycetota > Actinomycetes > Micrococcales > Kytococcaceae > Kytococcus > Kytococcus sp. HMSC28H12. The sequence continues at coordinate 630 of NZ_KV824315.1, read as the reverse complement.
AGGCCGCTCCGGGTGCTCAGGACAACCTGCCGACCTGCACCAAGTTCACGGGCAGCGGCTCGCACAAGATCACCGACGTCGACGGCAACGGCAAGGCCAGCGCCGGTGACAAGATCACCCTGACCGTCGTGCTGAAGAACGGCACCAAGTCGAACGTCCCCTTCCACGCCTTCAGCGCCCCGTACACGGACGCCAACGGCGGTGCCGCCTACTACTCCCTCACCACCAAGCAGGACACCCTCAAGGCCGGCGGCACCGTCACCCTGACCGGCACCCACACCATCAAGGAGGGTGACTTCGGCAAGACCAACCCGGTGACCCTGGTCGGCCCGGAGTTCGTCTACCACGAGAACAACGTGCCGTCCTGCAACGTGAAGCTGGCGAACGTGACCTTCCAGGGCGACGACCTGGGTGGCGACAAGCCGGCCCCCAAGCCGGAGCCGAAGCCCGAGCCCAAGCCGAAGCCGGAGCCCAAGCCCGAGCCGAAGCCGGAGCCCGGCCCCCCGGTGGACACCGGCTACATGGGTGAGGACAACACCGCCACCGCCGGCCTGGCCGGTGCGGGTCTGCTGCTGGCCGGTGCCGCCACCGTCGGCGCCACCCGCCTGCGTCGCAACAACTGACGCACGC
>NZ_KV824314.1:0-3479 GCF_001816045.1 Kytococcus sp. HMSC28H12 | reverse complement strand
AGGCGCGCACGGCCGCCCGGCTGGAGCCCGGCAGACCGCCGATGACGGCCTCGGCCGCCGCGAGGTCCGCCCGCACCCGTGCCACGGCGGCGTCCCGGTCGGCATCGGTGAACACGGCCCCGGCCCCCGGCAGGTAGGTGCGCCCCCGCCCGTCGGTGTCCTCGGCCAGGTCGCGCAGGAAGTTCACCTGCTGGAAGGCCGCGCCCAGCCGCCGCGCGCCCTCGTCCAGGTGCGACGCCGGCGCCACCGGGGCGGGCGCGGCGTCGGTGGTGAAGATCCGCACGCACATGAGCCCCACCACCTCGGCCGAGCCGTGCACGTACTGCGCCAGCGAGGCGTCGTCGTGCGCGGCCACGTGCAGGTCCGCCCGCATCGAGGCGTAGAAGGGGCGCACCAGGTCGGCCCCGATGCCGGTGGCCCGCGCCGCGTCGGCGAAGGCGTGCACCACCGGGTCGGTGGAGTACCCGCACCCCAGGGCCCGCAGGGTGCGGTGCTCGTGCTCGTCGAGGGCGTCGGCCACCGCATCCACGCCCAGGCCCGCCCCGGCCGCGGCGCCGTCCACCACCTCGTCGGCCACGCGCACCAGTGCGTACAGGGACCGCACGCGCTGCCGCACAGGGTGCCCGAGCAGCCGCGAGGCGGCACCGAACGAGGTGGAGTAGTGGGCGATGACGCGCTCGGCGGCAGCGTGCGAGGCGGCCGTGTGGTCCGCGAGCGCCCGCCGCGCGAGCAGCTCGGGGGAGGTCATGCGCCCATCGTCACATGCCCGGGATCTTGGGCAATTCTTGACCCACCATCGGTGAAATCCGTGTCACCCTGTGCCGCGTACCCCTCACCGCCGCCGACGCAGGCGGCCCACCCACAGGAGCCAGTGATGTCAGCACCGCATCAGCAGTCCTCCCAGCCCTCCCGCCGCGCCGTCCTGGCGGGCGCCGGCGCCGCCACCGCCGTGGGCCTGGCGGCCGGTGGCACCGCGCCGACCGCCGCCTCGGCGGCGACCCCGAGCGCCGACGGCGCCTACAAGGTGGGCGCCGGCATCGCCGACGTCACCGGCCCCGTGGCCGAGAACGGGATGATGGGCTACTCCTCGCTGGAGCAGCAGGCCACCGGGCTGCACATGCGCCTGATGGCCCGTGCCTTCGTGGTGGTGGACTCCGCCGGCGGCCGCCTGGGCTGGGTGGTGGTGGACCACGGGGTGATCTCCGTGGCCGCCCACCGCGAGGTCGTCCGGCGCCTGGCCGCCCGACACCCCGGCACGTGGGACGTGCAGAACCTCATGGTCACCTGCACGCACACCCACGCCAGCGTCGGCGGCTGCACGCACGACGTCATCTACAACCTGGCCACCTACGGGTTCCAGGAGCAGGCCTTCGAGGCGCTGGTCGAGGGCATCGTCACCGCCGTGGAGCGCGCCCAGGCCTCGCTGGCCGCCGGGAGCATCCACATCGGGCGCACCGAGCTGCACGACGCCTCCCGCAACCGCTCCCTGACGGCGTTCGAGGCCAACCCGGCCGCCGACCGCGCGCACTTCCCCGGCGGCATCGACCCGACCGTGCTGGTGCTGCGCTTCCGGCAGGGGACCCGTGACATCGGCATGCTCAACTGGTACCCCACCCACGGCACCTCGCTGACCAACACCAACACGCTGGTCTCCGGGGACAACAAGGGCTATGCCGCGTGGTCGTGGGAGCGGGAGCTGCTCGGGCAGGACCCGCTGGACCCGCGCCCCCGGTTCGTCGCGGCCTTCGCGCAGTCCAACTCCGGGGACATGACGCCCAACCTGGCGCTCAAGCCGGGCACCGGCCCCACCGACGACGAGTTCGAGAACATGCGCATCATCGGCGCCCGCCAGCGCGATGCCGCCCACCGCGCCTGGGAGGGGGCCACCGAGGTCGTCACCGGCCCGGTCGGTGCCCGCACCCGGTACGTGGACATGGATGCGGTACGCATCGACGCCCGCTTCACCCCGGAGGGCAAGCCCGCCCGCACCGCGCCGGCCGTGCTCGGCGAGTCGATGCTGGCCGGGTCCACCGAGGACGGCCCGGGCCCGGACATCTTCAAGGAGGGCGTGCACTGGCCGGTGAAGGTGCCGGGGGAGACCCCGGGCTGGGTGGCCGACGTGCAGTACCCCAAGGTGGGGCTGGTGCCGGTGGGCCTGGCCGATGCCGCCCCCTCGCGCCTGGCCGTGACCGTGGCTCGCATCGGCCAGCTGTGGATCGTGGGCATCCCGGCCGAGGTCACCATTGTGGCCGGCCTGCGCCTGCGCCAGCAGGTGGCCGAGGCCGTGGGCGCGCGCCTGGACGACGTGGTGGTGCAGGGCTACACCAACGGCTACTCCCAGTACGTCACCACCCCGCAGGAGTACGACACCCAGGAGTACGAGGGTGGTTCCACGCTCTTCGGCCGCTGGACGCTGTGCGCCTACCAGCAGGAGACCTCGCGCCTGGCCACTGCGCTCAAGACCGGCGCCACCGTCGATGCCGGGGCCGCCCCGGTGTCCAACCCGGCCGGCATGGCGGACTTCCAGACCGACGTGGTGTTCGACAGCCCCCACTCCGGCAAGCCGTACGGCGGCGTCATCACCGAGCCGAAGGACACCGCGCGCGGTGCCACGGTCTCGGCGGTGTTCGTCACCGGCCACCCCAAGAACGGCCTGCTGCGGGGAGGCACCTTCCTGGAGGTGCAGCGCCGCACGGCCGCCGGCTGGGTGACCGAGCGCGTGGACACCGACTTCGACACCCGCTACCGCTGGAAGCGCACCAACGGTGCGCTCGGGTACTCCACGGCCACCATCGAGTGGGACGTGCCCGCCGACGCCACGGCAGGGGAGTACCGCATCCTGCACCGCGGACACCACAAGAACGGGTGGACGGGCAAGATCGCGGCCTTCCAGGGCATCACGATGCCCTTCCGGGTGAGCTGACAGGCTGGCGCACCGCAGGGGCCCCGCACCTCACGCCGAGGTGCGGGGCCCGTCGCGTGGGCGCCATGTCCACCGAAGGTTTCCTCCGGGATTCTCTCACCCGCCTCACAGAATCGGATTGCCGCAACACAATCGTCACGCATCCTTCCCCTGTCATCCGGACGGGGCTATCTTCAATGCACCACACACAGCGGTACCATCGCCTCGGGGAAGGGGAATGCCGTGTAGTCACGATTTGGCCTCGCGGTCGCAGGGGTCCTCGCCGGAACCCTCACGTCCACGGCGTCCGTATCGGAGCGGTCTCCGTCGGAAGCGGACGTCAGCACCACCGCACAGCAGATGGGGCGCTCCACCCAGGAGGTCACCTCCTACGCCGACGGTCAGGGCACCTTCGCCCAGGTCGTCAGTGACTTGTCCAGCGCCCATCCAGACGGCTTCGTCGACGCGGTCTGGGACGGACCCGACTCCCGGGCCACGCTCATCGAGGTCCACCGGTCGATCCTGAGCGAGGCGCGCCGTGCCGCGGGAAACCGGCTCTTCGGAGTTGAGCGTGGGT
>NZ_KV824313.1:0-3574 GCF_001816045.1 Kytococcus sp. HMSC28H12 | reverse complement strand
CGGTGCCGTCGACGCCCCGGGCGCCGACGGCACCGCCGTGTCCGGGGCGGTGGATCGGGCCACCGTCGCCACGGCCGTGCGCTACTGCCTCGAGGAGCTGGGTGCCCGCGTGCCGGGCCGCTCGGTGGAGGTGAGGGTGCCGCCCTTCGGCGTGGTGCAGTGCGTGGAGGGATCCACCCACCGCCGGGGTACGCCGCCGGCCGTGGTGGAGATGGACGCGACCACCTGGCTGGGGCTGGCCACCGGGCGCCTCGCCTGGGCCGATGCGGTGGGCTCGGGGGCCGTGCAGGCCTCCGGCCAGCGCGCCGACCTCTCGCCGCACCTGCCCCTGGCCTGAGCTCCGCACCCCCGGCCTGAACTCCGCACCGGTGCTGAACTCGACTGTCGAGTTCCGCACCGGTGCTGAACTGGGGACGGTGTCAGGCCGAGATCCGCACCGGTGCTGAACTGGGGGACGGTGTCAGGCCGAGATCCGCACCGGTGCCGTGTTGGCGGGAGGGACGGTCAGCGGCGGCGCTGGGCGACCGCGTCGGCCATCACGAAGAGCAGCCCGCCGAGCACCAGCCCGGTGGCGCCGAACATCACCGCGAGGAAGCCGAAGGACCGCCCGGAGGAGTACATGGCGTCCGACGGGCCGAGCACGGTGGCCAGACCGGCCAGGGCGATGCCCAGCACCGTGCCGATGAGCAGGAAGGGCAGCAGCCGGGGCTCGCGGCGCACGCGTGCTGCGGCCCGCTCCGGGGAGCCGCCGGGGTGGCGGTCCGCGGGCCTGGGCGAGGGGGTCTGGGCGGGGTCCGGGTCGTCGTGCTGCACGGGGCAACGGTACGCGGAGTCCGACGGACCGGGCGGCGGCCCCCACCCCGTCCCCTCGTGGGAGGATGTGTCCCGTGATGCGAGGTGACGGACGGCTCAACCACGACCTGCTGCCCGACGAGGCGCTGCCCCAGGACGAGTGCGGGGTGTTCGCCGTCTGGGCCCCCGACGAGGACGTGGCCACCCTGACCTACTACGGCCTCTACGCGCTGCAGCACCGCGGGCAGGAGTCGGCGGGCATCGCGGTGTCCAACGGGTCGTCGCTGCTGGTCTACAAGGACATGGGCCTGGTCTCCCAGGTCTTCGACGACAAGGTGCTCGGCCCGATGCGCGGGCACATGGCCATCGGCCACACCCGCTACTCCACCACCGGCGCCTCGGTGTGGGAGAACGCGCAGCCCACCCTGGCCGGCACCGACGACCGCACCCTGGCGCTGGCGCACAACGGCAACATCATCAACTCCGCCGAGATGCTCGACCGCCTCACCGAGATGCTCGACGGCGACGTGAGCCGCGCCGCCGGCGAGCTCGGCCGCGGCAGCACCACCGACACCGCCATCCTCTCGGCACTGCTCGCCACCGGCGAGGGCTCCGTCATCGACCGCGCGATGCGGGTGCTGCCCACCGTGCGCGGCGCCTTCTCGCTGGTCTTCCTCGACGAGAACCGCCTCTACGCCGCCCGTGACCCGCAGGGCGTGCGCCCGCTGGTGATCGGCCGCCTCAGCCGCGGCTGGGTGGTGGCCTCCGAGACCGCGGCCCTGGACATCGTGGGCGCCAGCTACGTCCGCGAGGTGGCCCCCGGTGAGCTCATCGCCATCGACGAGGACGGCATCGACACCCGCTCCTTCGCAGAGCCGTCGCCCAAGGGCTGCGTGTTCGAGTACGTGTACCTGGCCCGCCCGGACACGCGCATCGCCGGCCGCGAGGTGTACGACGCCCGCGTGGACATGGGGCGTGCCCTGGCGCGCCGGCACCCGGTGGAGGCCGACATGGTCATGCCGGTGCCCGAGTCGGGCGTGCCCTCGGCCATCGGGTACGCCGAGGAGTCCGGCATCCCCTACGGCCTGGGCCTGGTGAAGAACTCCTACGTGGGCCGCACCTTCATCGCCCCCACGCAGACCATCCGCCAGCTGGGCATCCGGCTCAAGCTCAACCCGCTCAAGCACGTCATCGCCGGCAAGCGCCTGGTGGTGGTGGACGACTCCATCGTGCGCGGCAACACCCAGCGGGCGCTGGTCAAGATGCTCCGCGAAGCGGGCGCCGCCGAGGTGCACGTGCGCATCAGCTCCCCGCCCGTGCAGTGGCCGTGCTTCTACGGCATCGACTTCGCCACCCGCGCCGAGCTGGCGGCGGCCAACATGTCCGTGGAGGAGATCTGCGGCTCCATCGGCGCCGACTCGCTGGGGTACGTCGACACCGAGGACATCGTGACGGCCTCCCACCAGCCGGCGGACCGCCTGTGCACCGCCTGCTTCACCGGCGACTACCCCATCCCGCTGCCCACGGACGGCCGCACCGGCAAGGAGTGGCTCGACCTCGAGCGGGCAGCCCGCTCCACCGACCCGACCACCGTCGGCACCCAGCAGGTCCGAGACTTCGCCCAGAACCCCGGAAGGCCGTGATGACTGAGCAGCCCACCCCCCAGCCGACCACCGGCATCACCTACGCCTCGGCGGGCGTGGACACCGAGGCCGGTGACCGCGCCGTGGAGCTCATGAAGGCCTCCGTGGCCCGCGCCACCCGCCCCGAGGTGGTGGGCGGTCTCGGTGGCTTCGCCGGGCTCTTCGACGCCTCCGCCCTGCGCGGGATGGAGCGTCCGCTGCTCACCACCTCCACCGACGGGGTGGGCACCAAGATCGCCATCGCCCGGGCGCTGGACGTGCACGACACCATCGGTCAGGACCTCGTGGCGATGGTGGTGGACGACATCGTGGTCTGCGGTGCCGAGCCGCTGTTCATGACCGACTACATCGCCACCGGCTCGGTGGAGCCCGAGCGCATCGCGGCGATCGTCTCCGGCATCGCGCGGGGCTGCGAGCTGGCCGGCGTGGCGCTGGTGGGCGGCGAGACCGCCGAGCACCCGGGTCTCATGGCACCTGACGAGTACGACTTGGCCGGCGCCGCGACCGGTGTGGTGGACGCTGCCGACGTGCTCGGCCCGGACCGAGTGCGGGAGGGTGACGCGGTGCTGTGCATCGCCTCCTCGGGCCTGCACTCCAACGGCTTCTCCCTGGTGCGCCGCGTGGTGGAGCACGCCGGGCTGCGGCTCGAGGACGAGGTGCCCCAGTTCGGGCGCACGCTCGGCGAGGAGCTGCTGGAACCCACCCGCATCTACACGCTGCCGCTGCTGGAGCTGGTGCGCGCCACCGAGGTGCACGCCCTGAGCCACGTCACTGGCGGGGGCCTGGCGGCCAACCTGGCCCGCGTGCTGCCGCAGGGCGTTTTCGCCGCGCTGGACCGCTCCACCTGGGCGCCGGCGCCGGTCTTCGAGGCCATCCGGGCCTGGGGTGGTGTGGCCCGGGCCGACCTGGAGAAGACCCTCAACCAGGGCGTCGGCTTCGTGGCTGTGCTGCCGCAGGACTCCGTGGACGAGGCGGTGCGCATCCTGGGGCGTCACGGCATCGACGCGTGGGTGGCCGGCGAGGTGCACGGCTCGGCCGAGGCGGGGCTGGGTGCGCGTGCCACGGCCGCGGACTGGGTGACCGAGGCGAAGGGCGTGGCCGGCGGTGCAGCGGCCCTGGTGGGCGAGCACGCCTGACCG
>NZ_KV824312.1:0-6989 GCF_001816045.1 Kytococcus sp. HMSC28H12 | reverse complement strand
CGGACCCGACGCAAAACGGCCACACCGAGCCGGCCCCACCCCCGCGAGACATCGGGCGGGGCACCGGGGCTCAGCCCAGCAGGTCCCTCACCTCGGCGGTCATCGCCCGCCCCAGCTCCGCGGCCCTGATCGGCCCGCCGCCCGACAGCCGAGCCCCGGCGCGCGCGTGCAGGGCGGCCCCGAGCACGGCAGCGTCCACCGCTGCGAGCCCAGCCGCCAGGAGGGCACCGAGCACGCCGGCGAGGACGTCCCCCGTTCCCGCCGTGGCCAGCCAGGACGTCCCCTCCCGCACGGTCACCGGGACGCACCCCCGCCGACGCTCGGCCACAGACGGCACCACCACGGACACCGCGCCCTTGACCAGCACCGTCGCATCCCAGCGGCGGGAGGCCTCGGAGCCCGCGCCCTCGGGATCGGCCTCCACCTCCTCGCGGCGCCAGCCGAGCATTGCCGCCAGCTCCCCCGCGTGCGGCGTCAGCAGGGTGACCGCGTCCGCCGGGCGGACAGCCACGCAGTGGAGGGCTCCCGCATCGAGGACGGCGGGCTCGGGACGTCGGGCGAGCTGGGCCAGACCCCGCTGCCGGTCGGTGTCCTCCTCCGGGCACCCCGGCCCGAGCACCCAGGCCTGCACGCGGCCCTCCCCCGGCACCACCTCGGGACACGAGGCGAGCACCAGGTCCTGTGCGCGACGCGGCCCCAGGTAACGCACCATGCCCGTGCCCGCTCCCAGCGCCCCGGTGCAGCAGAGCACCGCTGCCCCGGGGTAGGTGTCCGACCCGGCCGCGACACCGAGCGCCCCGCGGGTGTACTTGTGCGCAGTGCGTCCGGGCACCGGGTACGCGGCGGCGAGGTCGTCGTGCTGCCAGGACTCCAGCACGTGCTCCGCCGAGGGGGTCCCCGTGCCCAGCGCGTCGACGAGGAGCTCCCCGCACGCCGCCGTGGTGGCAGGCGCCAGGTGCACCGGCTTGGGCGCCACGAGCGCGAGGGTGAGGTCGGCTCCGACGTGGTCACCGGGGGTGGGCACCGCGCGACCGAGGGGGTCGAGCCCACTGGGCAGGTCCACGGCCAGGACCAGGGCGCCCCGGGAACGCGCCGCCGCAGCACCCTCGGCGAGGAGGGCAGCCCGGCCACCCAGCCCGGGCCGTCCGCCGAGCCCGACCATGCCGTCGAGCACCACGTCCCCGGCGCCCACACCCTCGAGGGTGTCTGCCCCCACCGGGGCCAGCTCCACCCCCGCCCGGAGCGCGGCACCGACGGCCTCGCGCTGGTCGTCCTCCACGAGGAGGAGGGCGGTGCACGGGACGGGCCGCCCCACCCGCCCGGAGGCGAGACGCTCCAGGGCCCAGAGGGTGTCGGCCCCGTTGTCCCCCGCACCGACCAGGGCGACGACCCGACCGTGCTCCCCCACGCGGTCGGCGACGACCCCGGCCACGGCGTCCGCGGCCCGCTGCATCAGCGCCCCGGAGGTGAACAGGTCCCCCGTGGCCCGCTCGTGCTCCCGCACGGCCTCAGGCTGCCAGGCCCTCAGCACGGCCCCTCCCCCTCGGCGATGACGGTGGCCACGGCCACCCCTGCGTCGTGGGAGAGCGACACGTGCCACCGGGTGACGCCGAGGGCACCAGCCACCCGCGCCGCCTCACCGGAGACCCGCAGGACGGGGCGGCCGTGCTCGCCACGGGCCACCTCGGCCTGGCGGAAGCCCAGCCCGGGCGGCGAGCCGAGCGCCTTGGCCACCGCTTCCTTGGCCGCGAACCGCGCGGCGAGCGACTCCAGCGGCAGGCCCTGCTCGGCCTCGGTGAAGAGGCGCGCGAGCAGCGCCGGCGTGCGGTCCAGCGCCCGGCCGAGCCGCTCCACCTGCACCACGTCGGTGCCCAGACCCACGATCACCGCCCCGCCTCCCAACCGGGAGACGGGGCGGTGACGTGACGCGAGGTCATGCGCACGGGCGCTCGGTCACTCGACGGTGACCGACTTGGCCAGGTTGCGCGGCTGGTCGACGTCCAGGCCCTTGGCCGTGGACAGGTACAGCGAGAACAGCTGCAGCGGGATGATCGCCAGCAGCGGCTGCAGCAGCGGGGTCGAGGCCGGGATGCGGATGACCTCGTCGGCGAAGGGCACGACCTGCTCGTCGCCCTCCTCGGCGATCACCAGGGTGCGGGCACCGCGGGCGCGGATCTCCTGGATGTTGGAGACCACCTTGCCGTGCAGGCCGTGGGGCGCGTCGGTGGGCGGCACCACGATGAACACCGGCTGCCCCGGCTCGATGAGCGCGATGGGGCCGTGCTTGAGCTCGCCGGCGGCGAAGCCCTCGGCGTGGATGTAGGCGAGCTCCTTGAGCTTGAGCGCACCCTCCATGGCGATCGGGTAGCCCACGTTGCGGCCCAGGAAGAGCACCGAGCGGGTGTCGGACATGAACTTCGCGATCTCCTCGATGCGCGAGGTGTCCGACAGCAGGGTCTCGATCTTCTCCGGCACACCGTGCAGGTCCTTGAGCACGCGGCCGGCCTCGTCGGCGTACTCCCCACCCTTGAGCTGGGCGAAGTAGAGACCCAGCACGTAGCAGGCGGTGATCTGCGCGACGAAGGCCTTGGTGGAGGCCACCGCGATCTCCGGACCGGCGTGCGTGTACAGCACGGCGTCGGACTCGCGCGGAATGCTCGAGCCGTGGCTGTTGCAGATGGACAGGGTGCGGGCGCCCAGCTCCTTGGCGTGGCGGACCGCCATCAGGGTGTCCATGGTCTCGCCGGACTGGGAGATGGAGACCACCAGGGTGCTCGGGTCGAGCACCGGGTCGCGGTAGCGGAACTCGTGGGCGAGGTCGACCTCGACCGGGATGCGGGCCCAGTGCTCGATGCCGTACTTGGCCACCATGCCGGCGTAGGCCGAGGTGCCGCACGCGATGATGATGATCTTCTCGACCCCGCGCAGGGCCTCCTCGTCGATCTTCAGCTCGTCGAGGGTGAGGCGCCCGTCGGCGTCGGTGCGGCCCAGCAGGGTGTCGCGCACGGCGTCGCCCTGGTCGTGGATCTCCTTCTCCATGAAGGTCGGGTAGCCACCCTTCTCGGCGGCGGCGGCGTCCCAGGTGACCTCGAACGGCTTGCCCTGCGCCGGGGTGCCGTCGAAGTTGATGACCTCCACCGCATCGGCGGTGATGGTGGCGATCTGGTCCTGGTCCATCTCCATCGCCTGCTTGGTGTGGCTGATGAAGGCAGCGACGTCCGAGCCGAGGTAGTTCTCACCCTCGCCGAGGCCGATGACCAGCGGCGAGTTGCGGCGGGCGCCGACCACGGTGCCCGGGGAGTCGGCGTGCACGGCCAGCAGCGTGAAGGCGCCCTCGAGGCGGTTCACGACGGTGCGCATGGCCTCGGTGAGGTCGCCGGCGTAGACCGTGGCCAGCAGGTGCGCCACGACCTCGGTGTCGGTCTCGGAGGTGAACTCCACGCCGTCGGCCTCGAGCTCCTCGCGCAGCTGGTGGAAGTTCTCGATGATGCCGTTGTGGATGAGGGCGAGCTTGCCGTCCTCGCCACCGCGGTGGGGGTGGGCGTTCTCGTCCGTGGGGCCGCCGTGCGTGGCCCAGCGGGTGTGGCCGATGGCGGTGTTGGTCGCCGGCATCGGGTGCTCCTGGATCTCCGCCTGGAGGTTCACCAGCTTGCCGGCCTTCTTGGCGGTCTCCACGCGGCCCTCACCGACCAGCGCGACACCCGCGGAGTCGTACCCGCGGTACTCGAGGCGGGCCAGGCCCTCCATGACGACGTCGAGAGCGCGCTCGTTCCGGTCACGCCCGACAAAACCAACGATTCCACACATGGCGCTCACACTAACCCCTGCACACGGTCGGCCCGCCACCCCGAGGCCGTGGCGCGGCCCACAGACCCCGGACGCGGCAGGCAGAATGGCGCGCATGTCCCACCCCTCCACCTCCCACTCGCCCTATGTCGAGCTCGACCGTGACGACTGGGCCCGGCTGCGGCAGTCGCACCCCATGAGCCTCACCGCCGAGGACGTGCGCCGCATCGAGGGACTGGGCGACCGGATCAGCGTGGAGGAGGTGGAGCAGGTGTACCTGCCCCTGTGCCGCCTCATCAACCTGTACGTCACCAACTCGCGACGCCTCCGGGAGACGACCAACGAGTTCCTCGGCGAACGCACAGGCCGCACGCCCTTCGTGATCGGCGTGGCCGGCTCGGTGGCGGTCGGCAAGTCGACCACCGCGCGCCTGCTGCACGACCTCATGTCGCGCTGGCCGGAGACCCCCGACGTGCAGCTGGTGACCACCGACGGCTTCCTCTACCCCAACGCCGTGCTGGAGGAGAAGGGGCTCATGTCCCGCAAGGGCTTCCCGGAGAGCTACGACCGGCGCAAGCTGCTGCGCTTCGTCTCCTCGGTGAAGGCCGGCTCCCCCGAGGTCTCGGCGCCGGTCTACTCGCACTTGGTCTACGACATCGTCCCGGACGAGGAGGTCGTGGTGCGCCAGCCGGACGTGCTCATCATCGAGGGGCTCAACGTGCTGCAGCCGCCGGTGCCCCGCCGCGACGGCTCGGCCGGCCTGGCGGTGAGCGACTTCTTCGACTTCTCGGTCTACGTGGACGCCCGGACCGAGGACGTGAAGCAGTGGTACCTGGACCGCTTCCAGAAGCTGCGGACGACGGCGTTCGCCGACCCGGAGTCCTACTTCCACCGCTACGCCCAGATGTCGGCGCACGACGCCGAGGAGTTCGCGCTCTCGGTGTGGGACGCCATCAACGGCCCCAACCTGCAGCAGAACATCGCCCCCACGCGGGGCCGGGCGACGGCGGTGCTGACCAAGGGCGAGGACCACTCCGTGCACCGGGTGCTCCTGCGCAAGGTCTGAGCAGGGGCCCTGCGATGATGGGCCCATGACTGAGTACCGCACTGAACACGACTCCATGGGCGAGATGCAGGTTCCGGCCGACGCGCTGTACGGCGCCTCGACCGCCCGCGCCGTCGAGAACTTCCCGATCTCCGGCCGCCCCGTGCCGGCCGCCGTCATCCACGCCTTCGGCCAGCTGAAGGCCGCCGCCGCCCGGGCGAACGCCGAGCTGGGCAACCTGGACGCCGCCAAGGCCGAGGCGATCGTGGCCGCCGCCGAGTCCGTGGCCCGCGGTGAGCACGACGAGCACTTCCCGGTGGACATCTTCCAGACCGGCTCCGGCACGTCCACCAACATGAACGCCAACGAGGTCATCGCGACGCTGGCCCGCCAGGCCGGCACCGACGTGCACCCCAACGACGACGTGAACATGGGCCAGTCGTCCAACGACACCTTCCCCACCGCCATGCGCGTGGCGATGGTGCAGGGCGTGGCCGAGCGCCTCGAGCCGGCCCTCAAGGGCCTGCAGGAGGCCCTGGAGGCCAAGTCCCGCGAGTTCGCCGACGTGGTGAAGGCCGGGCGCACCCACCTCATGGACGCCGTGCCGGTGACCCTGGGGCAGGAGTTCGGCGGCTACGCCCGCCAGATCGAGCTGGGCCGTGAGCGTCTGGCGCAGGCCGCCGACGCCGTGGCCGAGCTGCCACTGGGCGGCACCGCCGCCGGCACCGGCCTCAACGCGCACCCGGAGTTCGCCGGCAAGGCGATCGCGGACCTCTCCCGTCAGGTGGGCGTGGAGATGCGCGAGGCCGCCGACCACTTCGAGGCGCAGTCCACCCAGGACGCCGTGGTGCACCTCTCGGCCGCCACCCGCCTCGTGGCCGTCTCGCTGACGAAGATCTGCAACGACCTGCGCTGGATGGGCTCCGGCCCCCGCGCCGGCCTGGGCGAGCTGCGTCTGCCGGAGCTGCAGCCGGGCTCCTCGATCATGCCCGGCAAGGTGAACCCGGTGGTGCCCGAGGCCACCCTCATGGTGTGCGCCCGCGTCATGGGCAACGACGCCACCATCGCCTTCGGGGGCACCACCGGCTCCTTCGAGCTCAACGTGATGCTGCCGGTGATGGCCACCGACATGCTCGACTCCATCGACCTGCTCGCCGGCGCCTCCCGTGTGCTGGCCGACCGGTGCGTCTCCGGTCTGGAGGCCAATGTCGAGCACCTGGCCGAGTTCGCCGGTGCGTCCACGGCCATCGTGACCGCGCTCAACGCCAAGATCGGCTACGAGGCCGCCTCCAAGGTGGCCAAGCAGTCGCTGGCGGAGAAGAAGACCGTGCGCCAGGTGGTCATCGACCGCGGCCACGTGGAGAACGGCGACCTCACCGAGGCCGAGTTGGACGAGGCCCTGGACCTGCTGGGCATGGCCACGCCGCACGGCCGCTGAACGGGGTGGGGCCGCCGCGGCGGCCCCACCCCTGTGCGCCCACGCGAAGGGCCCCACCTCCCGCGGGAGCTGGGGCCCTTCGTCAGAGTGCTCCGGGGCTCAGTACCAGTTCAGCTCGACCGAGTGCGCCCAGGCGCCGCAGGGGGTGCCGTAGCGCCCGCTGATGTAGCCCAGCCCCCACTCGATCTGGGTGGCGGGGTTGGTGCGCCAGTCGGGACCGGCCTCGGCCATGAGCTCCGGGTACAGGGACTGCGGGATGCCGTACGCGCCCGAGGTGGGGTTGGTGGCATCGACCTGCCAGTTGCTCTCCTTGGTCCACAGGTTGTCCAGGCACTGGAACTGGGCGGCGTCCCAGCCACGCTCGGCCACCATCGCACGCCCGATGGACCGCGGGTCGCCCGTACGCACCGGCGGCGTCTGGCGACGCTCCTCCTCGCGCTCGCGGCGCTCCTGCTCCTTGCGCTGCTGCTCGCGCTCGAGGCGCTCCTTGCGCTCCGCCTCCTCACGGGCACGCTGACGCTCCTCAGCGCGCTCCTGGGCCGCCTTCTCGCGGGCGATGCGCTCGGCACGCTCCTGAGCGGCCTTGGCAGCAGCAGCCCGCTCGGCCCGCTCCTCTGCGGCCTTCTGCGCAGCGATGCGCTCCGCGCGCTCCTGAGCCGCCTTGCGGGCAGCCACGCGCTCGGCCCGCTCCTCGGCCGCCTTCTGCGCAGCGATGCGCTC
>NZ_KV824311.1:0-5815 GCF_001816045.1 Kytococcus sp. HMSC28H12 | reverse complement strand
AGCGGCGTGCCGGCGGCCTCGGCCTCGCGCACCCGGGCGCCGGCCACGTAGTCGATGGAGCGCAGCATCCCGGCCAGGTCGCGCAGGGCGAGGTCGGGGGCGCGGCGCTCGCGCACGGGGCGCATCGGCTCGCCCTCGAAGTCCACCACCACCCAGCCGCGGTCGGGCACCTCCAGCACCTGGCCCAGGTGCAGGTCGCCGTGCACGCGCTGAAGCAACGGCCAGTCCAGGGCCTCCAGGGCGTCGATGCGGGCGGTGGCCTCGGCGCGCAGCGGCTCCAGCTCGGGCACCTGCGCCAGGGCGTGGTCGAGCCGCGTGCGCATCCGGTCGGTCAGCTCGGTGCGGTGCACGGCGTCCACGGTCACGGTGCCCAGCGCCTCGGCCAGCTCGGAGTGCACCTGTGCCACGGTCTCACCCAGCCGGCGGGCCTTCTTGGCCATGCGCTTGCCCTTGCGGGCCGCCTTGTTGGCCACCGCCCAGGCGTCGGGGACGTCGCCGAGGTACTCGCTGGCGAAGGCCAGGTGGCCGGTGCGCTCCTCACCGGTCTCCGGGTCGGGCCAGGCGCCCTCCACCGAGCCCAGGGGCGTGGGGATGGAGGTGGACCCCCGCTTGGCCAGCTCCAGCTGCAGCTCGACGTCCGGGTTGGCGCCGGTCTGCACGACGCGGAACAGCTTGATGATGGCGGTCTCCCGCCGCGGGGCGTTGGGGCGTCCGCCGAGCGTGGTGACGATGATGGATGTGTTGGACTGGTGGTCGGGGGGCAGCCCCCGGGAGCCGGTGACGATGTACGGCGGCTTGTGGGGGCGGCGGGCCTTGAGCTGGATGCCCTTCATGCGCACCGGGTCCTCGCCCCAGCTCGTCTCGCGCTGCGCCATCGCCATGATCGCGGCCGCGTAGGCGGGGTCGTGGGCCGCGTCGTGCACCGTGCCCAGCTCGTCGGGGTCGTCCGAGAGGCCCATGCTGGCCAGCGGCACCTGCCCGAGGTGGCCGCCGGTCACCTTCTCGTCGGCGTCCACGGCCGAGCGCACCGTCAGCGGCACCTGGTAGATCGTCGCGGGCACGGTGGCGCGGTCGGCCACGTACACGGTGGACAGGGCCACGGTGCGCCCCTGCGGGTCCACGACGTCGCCCATCCGCACCGTGCCGATGCGCTGCAGTCGCGGCACGTGCCCGCTCCCGGTGAACCACCGCTGCTGGGGGATCCACTCCTCGAGGAGGTGCTTGAGGCTCTTGGTCGTCATGCGTTCTGCTCCCCGGTGGTGTCGTGTGCGGTGGACGGACGGTAGCCGGTGGCGGAGGCTCGCCCCACGGCGGTCGGGCCGAGGTGGCCGCGGCAGTGGTCTCCGTGACCAGACTAGGGGCTCACGGGCCGGCCGGGCGCCGGTCCTAGACTCTCCCGCCGTGATCCCCGCCCTGACCACCGCCCTGTTCCTGTCGCTGGCGCTGCTGTGCCTGGTGACCCTGCTGTACGCGGTCGTCAACCGGCCGGTCGACAACCTCGTGCTCGGGGTGACCGGCCTGGCCGCCGTGGTGCTGCTCGTGCAACTCGTGGTGGGTCTGGTGATGGCGGTGACCACCTCGTACGACATCCCCGCCTGGGAGTTCGGTGCCTACCTGTTCGGCATGGCGGCGCTGCTGCCGGTGGCCTTCCTCTGGTCGGTGGCCGAGCGCGACACCCGGTGGGGCATGGGGGTGCTCTTCCTGGCCGGTTTGGCGCTGCTCGTCATGGCGCAGCGACTGGTGGCCATCTGGTACCAGTTCCCCACCGTCCTCACCCCCTGACGTCCCCCCACCCACCCGGCCTCGCCGGCAGGAGCCACCCCGTGTCCAGCCCGTCCCGCACCTCCCGCACCGTCCCGTCGGAGCCCACCACCGGGCCCGAGCCCGTCAACCACCTCAGCCGCGGCTTCGGCCGGGTGCTCGTGGCCGCCTACGCCGTGCTGGCGCTCGCCGCCACGGGCCGCTCGGTCATGCAGCTGCTGGCCTACTTCGACCGCGCCCCGCTGGCCTACCTGCTCTCCACGGTGGCCGCGTTGGTCTACCTGGTGGCCACCGTGGGCATGGTGCGCGGTGGTGCCGCGGGGCGGCGGACGGCCCTCGGCGCGGTGACCTTCGAGCTGGTCGGCGTGCTCGTGGTGGGCACGCTGAGCCTGGTGGACCCGGGGCTGTTCCCGGACGAGACGGTGTGGTCGGTCTACGGCCGCCAGTACGGCTTCGTGCCGCTGGTGCTGCCGGTACTGGGCCTGTGGTGGCTCCTGCGAGGTGCCCGCTCCGCGCGGTGACCGGTGGGTCCTGCCCGGCGCGGGAGGGGCGTGGGCGTGGGCTGGGTCACGGACTGTAGTTTGGGGCCCATGACTGATCCCACGCAGCTCCCGAGTTTCCCCACGGGCGACGACGCCGGGCCCACCGGCTCCTCCGCGCCCTCCCTGCGCGACCAGGTGGTCACCCTGCTGGAGACCGACGGCATGTCGCCGCAGGTCGACGGCGACGGTGACGTGGCCTTCGAGGTGCAGGGCCAGACGATGTTCGTGCGCGTCACCGAGGGCGACGTCGACATCATGCGCGTCTTCGGCCAGTGGCAGATCGGCTCCGACATCCCGGCCGACGTCGTGAAGTGGCTGAACAACACCAACGACGTCACCCTGGGCGCCAACGTCGTCAAGATGGGCATCGTCGGCACCACCCTGGTGGTCTCCGGCGAGCACCTCGTGCTCAAGGGCGAGGGTCCCAGCCCCCGCCTGCAGCTGACCGTCAACATGATCATGCAGGCCGTGCAGGTGTGGCACGAGAACGTCATGAAGGACGACGTGCAGCACGCCACCGAGGCCGCCATCGGTGCCCCCGGCCCGGTGAGCCCCGGTCGCGCCGGCGCCGAGGCCGGCGCCCAGGGCCAGGCCGCCCAGAGCCAGGCCGCACAGCAGCAGGGGCAGCAGCCCGGCCAGCGGAGTGGCTCCTCGTCCTTCTCCCTGAACCTCGGTGACCAGGAGGGTCGCGCATGAGCACGCAGAACTGTGAGTTCGTCCGCCTCGAGGTGGCCGACGGCATCGGCACCATCCGCCTCGACCGCCCCAAGATGAACGCCCTGAGCACCCAGCTCCAGGACGAGATCGGCGTCGTGGCCCGCGAGGCCGCCGACCACCCGGACGTCGCCGCGGTGGTCGTGTACGGCGGTGAGAAGGTGTTCGCCGCCGGCGCGGACATCAAGGAGATGCAGAAGATGAGCTACGCGGACATGCTCGACCGCGCCGCCAAGCTCCAGGCCTGCCTCACCGCCGTGGCCGAGATCCCCAAGCCCACCGTCGCCGCCATCACCGGCTACGCGCTCGGTGGCGGCTGCGAGCTGGCCCTGGCCTGCGACTTCCGCGTCGTGGCCGAGAACGCCAAGCTGGGCCAGCCGGAGATCCTGCTCGGCGTCATCCCGGGGGCCGGCGGCACGCAGCGCCTGCCGCGCCTCATCGGTACTGCGAAGGCCAAGGACCTCATCTTCTCCGGCCGCCACGTGGACGCCGCCGAGGCGCTGTCCATCGGCCTGGCCGACGAGGTCGTGCCCGCCGAGCAGGTGTACACCGCCGCCGTGGAGCGCATGAAGCAGTACGTCGGCGGCCCGGCCGTCGCCCTGCGCGCCGCCAAGGAGTCCATCGACCGCGGCATCGAGGTCGACCTCACCACCGGGCTGGAGCTCGAGCGCATCGCGTTCGCCGGCCTCTTCGCCACCGAGGACCGCCAGATCGGCATGGACTCGTTCGTGGAGAACGGTCCGGGCAAGGCCTCCTTCGTCGGCCGCTGAGCCCACCGGGTGCGGGCGGCATCGCCCGCACCCGTGCACGGCACACCGCATCGGGCGGAACGTGACGTGCGACACTTGGAGGGCGCCCCGCACGGGGCGCCCTCCCCGCCATCGCCGGGGGACCGCACAGCGGCCCCGGCTGCACCAGCCATGAGAGAGGCGATCGATGAACATCGTCGTGTGCGTGAAGCACGTCCCGGACGCCCAGGGTGACCGGTCCTTCGATGACCAGGGCCTGACCGACCGCACCACGGACGGTCTGCTGTCCGAGCTCGACGAGTACGCGGTGGAGGAGGCCCTCAAGATCACCGAGGCCGCCGGGGACGGCCGCGTGACCGTGCTGACCATGGGCCCGGCCGCCGCCGAGGAGGCCGTGAAGAAGGCCCTGCAGATGGGCGCCACCGACGGCGTGCACGTCACCGACGACGCGCTGGCCGGCTCCGACGCCCTCTCCACCGCCGTGGTGCTGGCCGAGGCCGTCAAGAAGGTCGACGAGGTGGACCTCGTGCTCTTCGGCATGAGCTCCACCGACGGCGCCATGGGCGTGGTGCCCGCGATGGTGGCCGAGCTGCTCGGCGTGCCGATGGTGACCCTGGCCAACTCCGTGGAGTGCTCCGGCGAGACCGGCGGCACCATCACCATCAAGCGCGACACCGCCGAGGCCACCCAGACCGTGGAGGCCACCCTGCCGGCCGTGGTCTCGGTGACCGACCAGATCAACGAGCCGCGCTACCCCTCCTTCAAGGGGATCATGGCGGCCAAGAAGAAGACCATCGAGTCCTGGTCGCTGGCCGACCTGGGTGTGGACCCCTCGATGGTGGGTGCGGCCAACGCCTGGGTCATGGTGGACGGCACCACGCAGCGCCCGCCGCGCGAGGCCGGCGAGATCGTCACCGACGAGGGTGACGGCGGCCAGAAGCTGGCCGACTTCCTGGCCCAGCGCAAGTTCATCTGAGACGCCCCGACGAGATCCAAGGAGTAGACGATGGGTGAAGTTCTGGTTCTGGTCGACCACGTCGAGGGCGACGTCCGCAAGACGACCTCCGAGATGCTGACCGCCGCGCGCCGCGTGGGTGAGCCGTCCGCGGTGTTCGTGGGTGCCGGCTTCGACGCCGCCAAGGAGGCCCTGGCCGCCGCCGGCGCGGAGAAGGTGTACCGCCTCGAGGCCGCCGAGTTCGGCGAGTACCTCGTGGGCCCCACCGCCGAGGGCCTGGCCCAGCTGGTGCAGCGCACCGGCGCGTCGGCCGTCATCGTGCCGTCCTCGCCGGAGGGCAAGGAGGTGGCCGGGCGCCTGGCCGTCATGACCGCCTCGGGTGTCATCACCGACGCCGTGGACGTGGAGGCCGCCGACGGTGGCGTGAAGGTCACCAAGTCGGTGTTCGCCGGTGGCTGGACCACCGCCTCGCACGTCGCCAAGGGTGTGGCGATCGTGTCGCTCAAGCCCAACTCGGTGACCGCCGAGCCGGCCCAGGGGGCGTGCGCCGACGAAGTCGTGGAGGTGGAGCTCTCCGATGTGGCGCGTGGCGCGAAGATCGTGGCCAGCGAGGAGAAGCAGGCCTCCGGCCGCCCGGCCCTCACCGAGGCCGCCATCGTGGTCTCCGGTGGTCGTGGCACCGGCGGTGACTTCGACCCGGTGGAGTCCTTCGCCGACTCGCTGGGTGCCGCCGTGGGTGCCTCGCGCGCCGCGGTGGACGCCGGCTGGTACCCGCACTCCAGCCAGGTGGGCCAGACCGGCGTGACCGTGTCCCCGCAGCTGTACGTGGCGGCCGGCATCTCCGGTGCCATCCAGCACCGCGCCGGCATGCAGACCTCCAAGACCATCGTCGCGGTGAACAAGGACGAGGAGGCGCCCATCTTCTCGATGGTGGACTTCGGCGTCGTGGGCGACCTGTTCGACGTGCTGCCGCAGGCCACGGAGAAGATCCAGTCCAGCAAGTGACCGCCGGGTCCTGACCCCGCGCCGGCCGGGCCGGAACCGACCCCGGCCGCGCCCGAGAACCGCACCGGTGCCGAACTCGACAGTCGAGT
>NZ_KV824310.1:0-1094 GCF_001816045.1 Kytococcus sp. HMSC28H12 | reverse complement strand
GCCCTGCCGGTGGGGCGCCCTCGGCGCGGAATGAATCGCAGCAAGCCCCCCCCGGCGCGGCCGGGTCGAGGGAATCCCCACGTCGGCCCGGAAGGCGTTCGGCTGGACGCGTGATGGCCAGGTGATCCCCGAGGGGGCCGAGGCGGTCCGGCGGGCGTTCGACGCGTTCCTCGGCGAACCGTCTCTGTCGATCCGGCGCATCCGCGAGGACTTGAACAAGGCCGGACACCTCACCGCACGCGGGTCGGAGTTCTCCGTCGATGCCGTGCGGTACCTGCTGGCGAACCCGCTCTACGCTGGCTACATCAAGCACTACGCCTCGGGCGAGCTCTACCCGGTGCAGGATGGGATGTTCCCGCCCATCGTGAGCGAGCAGACCTGGCGGGCCGCGGTGGCGAAGCTGGAGGACAACGTGCGGAGGTCGGCCGGGCAATGCAACCAGCCGAAGTACCTCCTGTCCACGATAGGGCTGTGCGGGAAGTGCGGCGCGACGCTCGTCTCGGGAACGAACGGCCGCAAGCAGCCGACGTATCGCTGCGGCGAGCAGCTCCACCTCACTCGCCAGCGCGAGCCCGTCGATGCGATGGTTACCGAGGCCGTGCTCACCCGTCTGTCCTCGGTGGACGTGCACGACCTCGTGATGCCACACGAAGACGCCGGACCCGGCCGCGAGGAGCTGCTGACCGAGCGGAACGCCCTGGTCGAGCGCGTGAAGGAGCCGAGCCCGCTGCTGCGCGACATCCACCAGCCGGTCCTGGAGATCACGGCGGCGATCAACGACGTGAAAGCGCGCATCGACGTGATCGACGCGGAACTGCTCGACCGCTCGGTGTCGGTGGCGGCGAAGCTGCTCGCGGACGTTGACGAGCCGGTCGGCACTGCGGGGCGCCGCGAGGTGGTCGAGTCGAAGTGGAAGGCGCTGGACATGGATCGTCGCCGGATGCTCGTGGACGAGCTGGTGACGGTGACCATCGAGCCCATCGCGCCGGGTCACGTGAAGTTCGACCCCGACCTCATTCGGATCGAGCTGAGACGCGACTGACTCATGACTCGACTCGTCATTGCAGGCTCTTCGGAGTTGAGCGTGGGTCATG
>NZ_KV824309.1:0-1622 GCF_001816045.1 Kytococcus sp. HMSC28H12 | reverse complement strand
CGGCGGCACCGGCGGCGCGGCGCAGGCGGTCGGTGGTCGCGTCGGCCTGCTTGCCCAGACCTGCCACCACGACGAGGGTGGCGGACACGCCGGGGGCGCCGGCGAGCACGGTCGTGGAGTCCACGGCGCCGGTGGCCTTGAGCGTGGTCAGGGCGGCGGCCAGGGCCTCGGTGGCCTCGGCGGGCAGGTCGGCGGCGGCCAGCTCGGCCTTGCCGTCCACCTGCCAGGCGCCCAGCACCAGGGCGTCGGCGGTGGCCTCGGCCGGGGCCTCGGTGGCCGTCGTGAGCTCGAGGTCGAAGGGGGACAGCTCGAAGGGCACGCTCGTCATCAGGTCTCCTCGGATCGGGATCGGTTCGCGCTCCAGACGGCCCGGCGACTCGGCCGCCGGGCCACAGTGGCACCGATCGTACGCGCGGTGCGATCCACGTCACGTCCGGGCGGGTACGGTGCGCACATGACCGACTCCTCCCTCCGTCACTCCCCCCTCCACGAGGCCCACGTCGCCCGCGGCGCCAAGATGGCCGACTTCGGTGGCTGGGACATGCCCATCGAGTTCCCCGGCGGCGGCGTCAAGGCCGAGCACAACGCCACCCGCGAGGCCGTCGGGCTCTTCGACGTCTCGCACATGGGCAAGGTCCGCGTCTCCGGTCCCGGTGCGGCGGCCTTCGTCAACTCCTGCTTCACCAACGACCTCACCCGCATCGAGCCGGGCAAGGCGCAGTACACGATGTGCTGCAACGAGTCCGGTGGTGTCGTCGACGATCTGATCCAGTACCTGCGCTCCGAGGACGACGTGTTCCTCGTGCCCAACGCCGCCAACGCCACCCAGGTGGCCCGCCTGCTCACCGAGGCCGCGGCCGAGCGCGCCCCGGAGGTGACCGTCTCCGACGAGCACACCCAGCACGGCATCGTCGCCGTGCAGGGCCCGAAGGCCGACGAGGTCATGACCGCCCTCGGCCTGCCGGTGGACCACCCGGACTTCATGTCCTTCCTCGACGCGCAGTGGAAGGGCCACGAGGTGGTCGTCTGCCGCTCCGGCTACACCGGTGAGAAGGGCTACGAGCTGGTCTGCCCCTGGGACGCCACCGCCGAGCTGTGGGAGGCCCTCGTGGCCGCTGCCGCCGAGGTGGGCGGCCTGCCCGCCGGCCTGGGTGCCCGCGACACGCTGCGCACCGAGATGGGCTACCCGCTGCACGGCCACGAGCTCTCGGTGGACATCTCCCCGGTGATGGCCCGCAACGCCTGGGCCGTCGGCTGGGACAAGGAGGCCTTCTGGGGCAAGGAGGCCCTGGCGGCCCAGCGCGCGGAGAAGTCCGGCCGCCTGAACCGCGGCATCAAGGTGACCGGTCGCGGCATCCCGCGTGAGGGCAACGAGGTGAGGGCCACCGACGGCACGGTCATCGGGGTGGTCACCTCCGGCACCTTCTCGCCCACCCTGGGCCACGGCATCGCCATCGCGCTGGTGGACCGCTCCCACACCTTCGGTGACGAGGTCGTCATCGACGTGCGCGGCCGTGAGGTGGCCGGCGAGCTCGTGAAGCCGCCGTTCGTGGAGGCCGGCGTCCGCGGCTGACGCGGCACCCCATCGCACGGCGGCGGCCCCCTCCGGTGACGGAGGGGGC